>DOUV01000841.1 GCA_003520455.1 Chloroflexota bacterium
TAGGTTTGAGTGACAGGACTTACGCAGTAGGTTGAATTGCGGACGGAGTATCGGCTTTGAGTGCGCGCTTCAGCGCGCTGAAGCGCGCACTACGAACTGCTCGCCCTCTCTGGAGACGATTTCGCCAACAGGATCGTTAAGTGTAGAGCTATCGAACCTTCCATTTCACCTGCCAATCCGAAACTCACAAAGGGATTCTCATGCCAAACGTCAATGTTCGCAGCTTCGTGATCCCAACCGTGATGAAGCACGGCCCAGGTGCGGTTGGGGCTCTACCAGAGATCGTTAAGGACCTCGGCCTCCGCCGGCCGATGATCGTCACCGATCCAGGGATCGTGCGCGCCGGTTTGTTGGAACGGGTCACCGCATCGCTCGACGCCACCGATCAGGACTATCTCGTCTTCAGTGAGGTGATCGCCAATCCGCCGATTGCCCTGGTGGACCGAGGGGCGCGGATTTACAGGGAAGAACAGTGCGATGGCCTCATCGCCCTGGGCGGCGGCAGCTCGATGGACACCGCCAAGGCGATCGGCGTCGTCGCCACGCACGCTGGCTCGATACGTGCCTACGAGTGGGCCGACCCCCAACCGATCAAGCACCGGATTCCGCCGACGGTCACCATCCCCACGACCGCCGGCACCGGTTCCGAAGTGACCCTGTGGGCCGTTATCACCGACCCCGAGCGCAAGATTAAGTTTAACGTCGGCGGCACCGCCGATATCGGAGCCTGGGTGGCGCTGATTGACCCCGAGTTGACCCTCGGCCTGCCGGCGCGCATCACCGCTGCGACGGGCATGGACGCACTAGCCCACGCGGTCGAGTGCTACACCTGCGCCTACGCCCAACCGCTGCCTGACTCGGTCGCGTTGCTGGCAATGGAGTACATCGCCCAGTACCTGCGGATCGCGTACACCCAGAGCGCCAATCTTGAGGCCCGTTACAAGATGAGCATGGCCGCGATGCTCGCCGGCCTGGCCTATGGGACCGAGAGCGCCGGCGCCGCGCACGCGATGAGCCAGTCGGCCGGAGGTGTCCACGACGTGCCCCACGGCGACCTGACGGCGCGCTTGCTCGGCCCGGTGATGGAGTACAACGCCATGGGCGAGCCTCACAAGTTCGCGCGGATCGCCCAGGCCTTGGGAGAGGACACCCGTGGGCTGAGCGCTTGGCAAGCGGCAGAGAAGGCCGTCGAGGCGGTCTACAGGCTGACGGAGGATCTCAACATTCCCACCCTCCAGGCGCTGGGCTTCCAGGAGAGCGAGATCCCGTTCCTGGCTAAAATTGCCGAGGAGGATCCCCAGACCATCGGCAACCCGCGCGACGTTAACCGCCGGGGCTACGAGAAGATCTGGCAGCGGGCTTTCGACCTGGGAGAAAAATAGTCTCCGTCGACCCGGCGGGCGGTGATGAGAAGGGAACATTCATCATCGAGAGGGCCTACGGCCTGGGACTCCGGACCGGCTCGACGAGGACCCGCCCTTCCCTGCCTCCATCCCGGTGCCCGGGCCACGAGCAGAGTGCGAAAGCAGTGCCAGACATTGCAACGGCATCGCCCAACCTTCACCCTTCAACCTTTCACCTTTAACTGGCAAAGAGGTGCGAGCATGCCCTACGGTTACCACGGAAAGATTTTACGCGTGAATCTGACCACCGGCGAGCTTGCCATCGAGACGCCGGACGAGTCGTTCTACCGCGAGTACATGGGCGGCAGCGCCCTCGGCCTGTACTATCTCCTCAAGGAGATGCCGGCCGGCGTCGATACGCTTGGTCCCGACAACGTGATAGTGGTCTCATTGAGCGTGTTGACCGGCGCGCCGATCTCTGGACAGAGCCGGATGACGATCAACGCCAAGAGCCCCCTCACCGGCGCCATCGGCGACAGCCAGTCCGGCGGCTTCTGGCCGGCGGAGATGAAGCGGGCGGGCTTCGATGCCATCATCATCAAGGGCGCCAGCGCGAGCCCGGTCTACCTCTGGCTCCACGATGGGGAGGCCGAACTGCGCGACGCGACTCACCTCTGGGGCAGGGTCACCGGCGAGGCCGAGGCCCTCATCCGCGAGGAGCTGAGCGACCCAAAGATCGAGGTCGCCCAGATCGGTCCCGCCGGCGAGAATCTGGTGCGCTTTGCAGCGGTCATCAACATGAGCAATCGCGCGAATGGGCGCACCGGCATGGGCGCCGTGATGGGCGCCAAGCAGCTCAAAGCCATCGCCGTGCGCGGCCGCGAGGTGCCCTCGATCGCGCACCCCGACCGTCTCAAGGCGCTCCACAAGCTCGGCATGCCCAATTACAAGTCGAACCCCGACGTGAACGGATTGGGCGAGTATGGCACAGCCGGCTCCGTCCTGCCCCAACAGTGGGCCGGGGGTCTGCCTACCCGCAACTACGCCATCGGCGTCTTCGACGGGGCTGAGGCGATCTCGGGCGAGCGCATGGCCGACACGATCCTGATCAAGCGCGACACCTGCTACGCCTGCATCGTCCGCTGCAAGCGCGTGGTCGAGGTGGACACCCACCCCGCGACCGACGGCGAGCGCCAGGTGACCGACCACAAGTACGTGGAGCGCACGTACGGCGGCCCGGAGTACGAGACACTCGCGACCTTCGGCGCCTACTGTGGAATCGACGATCTGGCCGCCATCGCCAAGGCCAATGAGCTCTGCAACGCCTACGGCATGGACACGATCTCGTGCGGCGCCACGGTCGCCTTTGCCTTCGAGTGCTTCGAGCGCGGCATTATCACCACCACCGACACGGGCGGCCTCGAACTCACCTGGGGCAACGCCGCTGCGATGGTCGAGCTGACGCGCCAGATCGCGCACCGCGAAGGCCTCGGCGCCGTACTGGCGGAGGGCTCCCGGCGTG
>DOUV01000666.1 GCA_003520455.1 Chloroflexota bacterium
GCCGGATCTGGCGATCCGGCGGGAACGGGTGGGCGACGCGCTGGGCGGGGATCGGGGGAGCCCGGCGGGGGCAGTTGGTGAATAATAATCAGTCGGGGCCCATTTCGCCTACAAGTGTGTGAACCAGCTCACAAGTCGCGTGTGGACCTGTCGAAGCTTTCACTCAGGTAACGATACGGTGCCTGATGAAGTTTGTGGCTTTCAGCGCTGACCAGGCAATTGCTTTGAACGTCACCGCCGCGCACGATGACTTCATTAGTTGTGGAATAGGCGCTAATGCAGATCGGCGCGACAGGCGAGGGCCTGCGCTTGTATGCGGAATGTGCCGTGACTGTTCTTTGATTGTTTCCCGGTAGCGCCCCTTCTTGAGGCAGCCGGGCGATAGCTCTCACGACCATCCGTATGGAGAAATGCATGGCGACCCCGATCAGGATGCCGCAACTTGGAGAGAACGTTGTCGAGGGGACGATCAGCCGCTGGCTCAAGGCGCCGGGGGACCGCGTGGCCGAATACGAGCCTCTGCTGGAAGTGGTCAGCGACAAGGTGGACACCGAGATCCCTTCCCCCGCCAGCGGGACGCTCCAGCAGATTCTCGTGCCGGCCGGAGAGACCGTCGCCGTCGGCACGGTGTGGCCTACCTGGGTGAGGCAAGCGCGCCGGTTTCGACAGTCGAGCCGCCCTCAACGCAGGCCGCCCGGCCGGCGGGTGGGCCGAGCGCCACCGAGAAGGAGGAGAGCGCCTCGCGACGGAGCGTCGTGAGCCCGGCTGTCTCGCGGATGGCCACCGAGCAAGGGATCGGGCTGAAGGACCTGCTCGCGATTCAGGGCGGGGGAGAGGGTGGTCGCGTACGAAAGCGGGATGTGGAGCAATACCTCAGGACTCGGGGACTCGTCGCCCCCAACCCGCCCCGGCCGCACCTCCCGCGGCCGGGACGGTCAAATGGGGCACGACCACAACGGAGATCGTCGGACAGAGGACCCCCTGACGCCGATGCGTGCGGCCATCGCCGCGCACATGATTCACAGCAAGCAGACCTCGGCGCACGTCACTGCAGTCCTTGAGGTCGATATGAGCCGCGTTGTCGCCTTCCGCCGCACCCACACTCCAATGCCGTTTTGTGCAATGGAACCAGAACGCCGCTCATGATGGCTTGAGCGGCGGCGGGTGCGGCGATCTGCGATCCCCGCGATGTCGCTTGTTTGTTGGGCCGGCTCGCGATCTGGAGTGGGCGAGACTGCCGCACAGAGGCGCGGCTCCGCCTCAGGATGATGACCACAGCGGCGGTCGCCAGGGGCGCGGCATCAGAGGCTCACGACGCTCTCGCGGTGCTGAATCCGGCGCCCTTTCTCCAGCAGGCGGTCGCCCCAGGCCTCGAACCACTGGTTGCTGACGCAGGTGCAGCCCTTGATGTCGGGCCGCGGGCATTGCCCGACCTTGTCCACGGCAACGTCGGCCTCACTGGGTGGGACGACGTAGAGCCGCTCGGCATCGCGAGCCTTGCTGCCCACGTAGGCCTCCAACCAGTCGTCGAGACAGTTGCAATGACAGTTGGGGCAGCGCCAGACCGAGAAGACGCGCTCGTCGCCTTCCGGGGTCGCGTTCGTGATAGAGGCGCGGTTCGTCATGCGCGTGCCACAGACCGGGCAGGGCTGGCCGCCCGGTCGCTCGATGATTCCCGTCGGCACCCGCGGCTTCTCCTCGCTCCCCCCGCTGAAGAGCTTCTTGATCGCGCCCAGAAGCCCACCTTTCTCCTCTACAGTGCGGGTGCGGATGGGGAGGGTCGTCTCGGGATCGGGGAGGCGGACCTCGTCGGCGCCGCCCAGCAGCGCATCGGCCGGAAGCGGCTCGCCCTGGCGGTACTCAAAATGATGGCAATCGGCGGCCAGGACCGAGACAACGCCTGGCTCGCTGCCCTTCTCGAAGCTTTCAGGCGCACTGTAATTGCAGAACCCGCTCCAGCCGCTCTCGACGGCTCCCTCCTCGGCACTGCGACGAAGGTAGATGCAGGTCCCGCAGGTTCTCAACCAGAGATTCTCGTGCTCCAGCGTCTCGACCATGCGATGAAAGAAGAGCTCGGGGCCGCTCTCCGCCTCCGAGGTGGCCGCGGCCACGCGGTGAACCTCACCGGCCTCTAACTCCCACTCGCGGCTCTCGCGTACCCAGACAGCGCCCGGCAACATCTCGCCCTCGCGGCTCAACCGAACGCGGTATTCTTCGACATTCAGGTACGTCATGGGGTTCCTCCGAATTCAATCTCGCTCGCCGGCGTATTGTAGCAAGCGGAGCAGTGGGGGCAAAGGAAACGGCGAGCGAGGTGTTCTCTCTGATGAAGACATCGTGAGTCACAGGACGGTCGCAACGAAAACAATGCGACCTACCCTCCACCCTCGGGGAAAATCTGGCGCAACCAGATTGCCGCGGCCTGGGCGAACCCAAGCTCGCTCTGCTCCAACACGCGAACGCCGGTGGGCAGGCGGCTCGCGCGCTCGGTGGCAGTGCGGCAGCGCAGAAAGTCTACGAGCTGGTGCAGGCGCGTGAACCGCGCGCTGTCGGTCTCCTCCCCGGGAGCGTAGTCATAGGGCGGCTGGCCCAGGATGAGCTCGCCCAGCTCGCTCTGATCCCAGGCACGCTTCAGCCGCCGACCGTCGATCATTCCGGCCGGCATACTCGTCTCCTTACTGTCGGACGCCACCACCCGTGGCTGGGGCGCCCTTGTCGTCGTCTTGCTCGGGGTGCGCCGGGTGGTGCTCGCGCCACTCGCGCTCGAGGATGCTCATCAGGATCGAATCCACCCACTGCCCCCGTATGAACACGGCTTCCCGCCGGCGCCCTTCCTCGACGAAGCCGCACTTTTCGTACGCCTCTCGCGCGCGACGGTTGAACGCCAGGTAATGCAACTCGACTCGATGCAGGCCGAGATGTTCGAAGGCATAGGACAGCAACAGGGTGATGGCGTCCGTTCCGTAGCCCTGGCCCCAGAAGGCCTTGTCGCCGATGACGATCCCCAGCTCAGCAGTTCGCTGGCGCAGGTCCACGCGAAAGAGGTGGCAATTGCCGATGAGTTGGCCACCGCGCGTCTCGATGGAGAAGGCGTGGGGGTCGTCCAGCCAGCCTTCGACCAGCTCGCGTTCGCGCTCAGGCGAGATCGCCGGGAAGGCATTCCCGACGAATTGGGTGACCTCGGGGTCGTTGAACCACTCCGTGAACTTCTCGACATCCGACAGCGAGCGGGCTCGCAAACAGACCAAGCGTCCCTCGAAGCTCATACGTTCTCCTCATCGCGGAGTGCGATTCTCTCGCGGCCGGCCACGAGCAACCAGAGCATCAGTCCGATGACCGTGGCGAACGCCAGCAGCCAATCAGTGGTCAGGATATTCGCCAGAGCATTCGCCAGCAACGGTCCGGCCAGGGTGGCGATCCAGTGCCCGCCTTCGAAAACCCGGGCCACCAGGCGGTCCAGGTGGCGCCGCTCGGCCCAGGAATAGCGGAGGGTTCCCACGGCGAGCGTTGCCAGTGCTGACCACCAGGCCAGGGTGGTGCGTTCCGTTACCGGCAACTCGGCCAGGCGCGCGACGAGGAGAAGGGCGGCCAGCAGCAGGGGCGTCTCGACCCACCTGGTGCGCATCGCTCAGCTCCCGACCGGCTCGCCGAAAAAGTAACGGCGGCTCTCGTAGACCACCGGCGCTCCCCGGATCAGGGTGATGGCAACGGTCACGAATACCAGGAGGAGCAGGGCCAGGCGGAGTGGCTGTAACCAGGCTGCTGTCGGCATCGCCTCGCGCAGGGCCAGCGAGAGTGCCAGGGCTGCGAAGACGAAGGCTTTCATGAAGCCGTAGAAGGCGCGCATCGGGCGGCCGCTCACGAGCCAGCGCGCCCACGGCGTCTTCATCATCTCAAAGGCCGTCTCACCCTTAGCGAGGGCGTAGCTGCGAATGGCGTCGGTGATGATCCCACGGCTGACCACGACCAGCGCTACCCAGACCGGCACCAGTGTGATGTCGGCGTAGACGATCCAGAGGACGTTCTCGACCACCCGGTCGATGGCAATGTCCATCACCGAGCCCAAATCGCTGGTCTCACCCCGGGCCCGCGCGACGTAGCCATCTACACCGTCGAGCGCGATCAACAGGACAATCAGCCCGAAGGCGATAAGCTTGGGCCGGGCGCCGGGCCGGTAGAGCAATGCGACCGACACTGCCAGGAAGAGGAGCCGGCTCAACGTGATTGTGTTTGCCATCAGAGCCTCATCTCTCCGGGGAGCAGCTCGCTTTCGAGGGCCCGTCGGTTCCGGGTTCGTCGTCAGCCACGAAACGATACGCCGTGCACCTGCGCGAAAGACGTCACGCAGCAAGCACCTTCCATACAAATCAATTCTGCTACCTGCTCAGGCTGAGCATACGGCGCTGGGTGCGTCGCCGCACCCTGTGTTGTCCTCTTTGAGAGATGCGAGGGGTATTCGCCTCGCCCGGCCGGGCGAGCTTGTTGCCTGTCCTGAGCCCTGTCGAAGGGAAACCGGCGCCGGATCGAAACCGGGCCGCGCGGCCGGCTCGGTCTCGATACGACGCGGGCCGAGTCGTTCCCAACCTTCAACCTTCAATCCGCCACCGCCTCCCACAGCGGTCCCACGACCTCAAGGATGCGATCGTGGGCCGGGCCGTTACTGGCGACCAGACCGCCGAGATTGCGCACCTCACGGCCGCTGTAGTCGAGCGGCCGGCCCAGAAAGTCGCTGACCGCGCCGCCGGCCGCGACCAGAACCGCTTCGGGCGCTGCACTGTCCCAGAGTTTGGTGTGGCGGCTCGGGTGAAGGTAGAGGTCTGCGCGCCGCTCGGCGATCGCCCCCATCTTCAGCCCCGCCGAGCCGATGCGGAGCACCGCGCGCACGCCGAGTGCCGCGGTCATCGCGTCGGCCAGGTCGGCCCGATGCGAGCGGCTCAGCACGGCGATCATCTCGGTGGGGTCGTTCTTCTGGCTGGTGCGGAGGGGGCGGACCTGATCTCCCTTCTGAATCCAGGCCCCCGCTCCCACCACACCGAAATAGAGCCGGTCCTCGGTTGGCTGGTAGACGGCACCCACCAGAGGGCGGCCGGCGACCACCAGGCCAACCTGGACCACAAATTGCCCGTTTTGTTCCAGGAACTCTTTGGTGCCGTCGAGCGGGTCCACCACCCAGACTCGCTCCGCGCTGGCGTCGCGCAGGACATCCGCGGACTCCTCTGCCAGAATGCCGTCACCCGGAAAACGGCGCTGCAATTCTTCCACCAGATAACGATTCGCGACGCGATCGGCGGCGGTTTGGGGGTCATCAAAGCCTTTGTAGTGCAGCTTCTCGGCCGGAAGGGCGTAGAACTCGAGGATGAGCTGGCCCGCGTGCCGGGCCAGGGCACACGCCGCCTCGCGTTCGCGTTCAAACGTCGTCAACCATCGCCTCCTTCACCGGGCGGTGCGTAGAGCCGTGCGAGCCGGGCGGGGGGCACACCGAGTCTGTAGAGCAAGAGGATCGATGCCCAGGTTGCGATCGTTCGCACCACCCGCCCGCGATAGCGCCGCGCCGACGTCGTGACGGTCAGCGGCAGACAGGCGGTCGGCCCAAGTTGCTCCAGGCGCCGCACGAAATCGTAGTCTTCCATGATCGGATCATTGCGAAAGCCACTGAGGGCCGCGAAGACCTCCCGGCGGACAAAGATCGCGCTGTCGCCGTAGTACACATTCAGCCACTGCTGCTGCGCCCGATAGTAGGCGGTGAACAGACGGCTGGCAACATCCCGGCCTTCAAAGCGCAGCCGGAAATTCCCCCCAACGAGGGCCGGGTCGGTGGCGGCGGTGCGCACCGCGTCCAGGCTCCCTGGCGGCAGGGCTGTATCGGCGTGGAGGAAGAGGAGTACCTCGCCCTGGGCCGCCGCCGCTCCTGCGTTGAGCT
>DOUV01000966.1:0-613 GCA_003520455.1 Chloroflexota bacterium
CTCCCATCGGCGCGACCGGGCCCGGCCGCGCCGCGGGCGGCGATGCGGAGGAGAACAGGCCTGTCCAATCGAGAAGCGCCCCGAGCACCCGGGCAACGGCCTCGGTCGCGGAAACATCCTGGCTGGGCCGCTGTTCCTGCAATCGTCGGACATCGTGTGACCATGCCACGACTCCCCGGCTTCAGAGGCAGGCGGGGTCCGTAGGCGTGGCTATCGCGCGCGGGCCTGCTGGCTCGTCTGGGATGTTATCGTGGCGATGGCTGCTGTCGCTCTTGCGTTTCCACGCGGTTCGCATATGCTAGAGAACGGACGTCCCCCGGCGTGGATCTCTCCGGCGCACCTTCTCCCGGGTCCACACACAACAAAGGAGTTGCACCCAACTATGCCTCGTCGTGCTGTCTTCCTCCACCTGCTGGTTCTGTTCACCTTGCTTGGCGCGCTCTTCCCCTTGCCTCACACCGTTGCACCGGTGCACGCCAGCCACACGCCGAACCCTTCAAGCGTTACGATCGCAGGCGACCTGCAGAGCGAGGTCGGTTGTTCCGGCGACTGGCAACCCGACTGCGCCGTGACTCACCTGACCTACGACGCCAACGACGACGTCTGGCAGGGA
>DOUV01000966.1:667-3375 GCA_003520455.1 Chloroflexota bacterium
CCCGCCGGCAGCTACGAGTATAAGGCCGCCCTCAACGACAGGTGGGACGAAAACTACGGCCTTCATGCCGTACAAGACGGCGCCAACAGTCCTCTCTCGCTTGCCAGCCCGACCTCCGTCAAGTTCTACTACAACCACAAGAGCCACTGGGTGACCGACAATCAGAGCTCGGTGATCGCCACCATCCCCGGCAGCTTCCAGAGCGAGCTCGGCTGCTCGGGCGACTGGGACCCGAGCTGCCTGCGCTCCTGGCTGGAGGACCCGGATGGCGACGGCATCTACCGCTTCGAGACGACTGCGTTGCCACGTGGCAGCTACGCGGCCAAGGTCGCGATCAACGAGAGCTGGGACGAGAACTACGGTGAGGGGGGTGTACAGAACGGCCCCAACATTTCATTTATGGTGCCGGTCGACCACGCCATGGTCACCTTCCGCTACGATCCCACCAGCCACATCCTGGCGATCCTCGCCGGCCACGCCCACGACAGCAATGTCGAGTGGGATGGGCTGCGCCACGACTCGCGCGACACGCTCTACCGCACCCCCGGGGGTGCAGTCGCGGCCGGGACCGCAGTCACCCTCCGCTTCCGCACCTTCCACAACGACGTCACCGGCGTTACGCTGCGGCTCTACGACCTCAACACGAACAGCCAACAACTCTCCCCGATGGCTCTCGCCGCCAGCGATGTCTCCTGCTACCAGCCTGGTCTGGAGCGTGAGAGCTGCGACTTCTGGGCGGTCACACTGCCGAACGGTGCGCCGGACAACCTCTGGTACCGGTTCATCGTGACGGACGGAAGCGACAGCGACTACTACGCCGACAACACGCCCGCGCTCGATGGCGGATTGGGGAGTGCGAGTGACGAGCCCGTGGACAACAGCTACGCGCTGATGGTCTACGACCCGAGCTTCACGGCGCCAGCGTGGGCCAGGAACGCGGTGATCTACCAGATCTTCCCCGACCGCTTCCGCAACGGCCGCAAGAACAACGATCCCCACACCGGCGACATGCGCTACGACGACCCGGTACTCGCTCTGCCCTGGAACACGCTACCGGAGGGGTACTGCCGCAACTACGCCGATGCGAACAGCAACTGCCCGTGGCGCTTCGACGAGAGCCCGACCACGTCGAGCCCCAACAAAGAGCAACCGCGCGGCCGCGACTACATGGGTGGCGATCTGAAAGGTGTAGACCAGTATCTCGACTCCCTGCAGTCGTTGGGCGTGACGGCGATCTACTTCAACCCGATCTTCGACGCCGGCTCGAACCACGGTTACGATACCCAGGACTACTATCAGGTCGATCCATACTTCGGGACGCAGAAGGACTGGGAGGATCTGGTCAAGCACGCCAGCCAACGAGGCATCCGCATCATCCTCGATGGCGTCTTCAACCACCTCTCGTCTGACAGTCCGTTCTTCGACCGGTATCACCACTACGGTACGGTCGGCGCGTGTGAATCGGCCGACTCGCCGTACCGCAGCTGGTTCCATTTCCGCCCACCGGTGGGCAACGAGCCGTCGCCCTGCGCCCCCTCGACGCCGGGTGGTAACGACACCTACTACGATGGGTGGTTCGGCTTCGACAGCATCCCGGTGCTGAACAAATCCAATCCTGCCGTCCAGGCCTACTTCCTTACCGGCCAGGATAGCGTCTCGCGGCACTGGCTGAAGCAAGGCGCGGCCGGCTGGCGCCTCGATGTCATGGGCGATCCGTCGTTCCCGACCGGCTACTGGGAGACCTTCCGCCAGGTCGTCAAGGAGACCGATCCGAACGCCCTGATCATCGGCGAGCTGTGGCAGAAGGACAGCACCCTGCTGCGCTTCCTGCGCGGCGACCGCGCCGACGCGACGATGAACTACCGGCTGCGCGATGCGGTAGTCGGCCTGCTGGCGCCGGCCCCCTTCGACTCGAAGGGCTTTGCCGACAGCGGACGCCAGATCAAACCCTCCGAATTCGCCGCGCGCCTGCAGTCAATCCGCGAGGACTACCCCGACGCGGCCTACTACTCGCTGATGGACCTGCTGGACAGCCACGACACCGAGCGCCTGCTCTGGACGCTCACGCCAGGCAGCGAGACGACCGCCGACAAGGGGCAGAACGCGGCCAACGTAGCCGAGGGCAAGCAGCGCCTGCGACTGGCCTCGCTGATCCAGTTCACCGTGCCCGGCGCGCCGACGGTTTACTACGGTGACGAGGTCGGTGTCACCGGCGACGACGACCCTGACGACCGGCGTACCTACCCGTGGGCCGACCTCGGCGGTCAGCCCGACAACAGCCTGTTCCAGCACTACGCGACCCTGGCGCAGCTGCGGCGCGGCCACTCGTCGCTGACCGACGGCGACTTCCGGGTCCTGCTGGCCGACGACAGCAGCGGGACGGTCGCCTTCGGGCGCAAGACCGGCTCCCAGGCGGCGATCGTCGCGCTCAATCGCAGCGACCAGGAGCGCACGCTCGAGATTCCGGTCGCGGGCTACCTGCCGGATGGCCTGAGCCTCCAGGCGATCTACGCCGTGGGCAACCCGGCGAGCACCAGCATCGGCGTGAGCGGCGGCACGCTTAGCGTGACGCTTCACCCGCTGAGCGGGCTGCTGCTGGCGGGCGATGGCGATCTGGCACCCCCGGCGGCGCCCGCCGGGCTGCACGTGACGGAAGAGGGCAACGCACAGGGCGGCCTGGCCTGGAACAGCGTCGCGGGTGCGGCGGG
>DOUV01000789.1 GCA_003520455.1 Chloroflexota bacterium
CAACATCCGGCGCATCGGCTTCGTGGCCGCCGAGCTCGTGCGCCACGGCGGCGTGGTGATCTGCGCGGCGGTCAGCCCCTACCGCGCCACCCGCAACGACGTGCGCAACATGGTCGGCAGCGACCATTTTGTCGAGGTCTTCGTGGACACGCCGATCGAGGTCTGCGAGCAGCGAGATGTCAAGGGGATGTACGCCAAGGCGCGGCGCGGGGAAATCCAGGGCTTCACCGGGATTGACGACCCCTATGAGCCGCCGCTCCACCCTGAGATCATCCTCGACACAACCAGGCACACGCCCGAGGAGAACGCCCACCTCATCCTGGGGATGTTGCTCCAGGGAGGCTTCGTGCGGGGAGACGGCCCGCCCGTCGAGCGTGACGGAAACGGATCGAACTGAAAGGGGGAGCCGGTGACATCGGCTGCATCACGACGGGTATTGGTCATCGGTCTGGACTGCGCCGAGCCGAGTCTGGTCTTCGAGCGCTGGCGCCAGGATCTGCCCACGCTCAACCGGTTGCTCTCCCACGGCGCGTATGGCCGGCTCGAGAGCAGCCATCCCCCCATCACGGTGCCGGCCTGGTCGTCCATGCTCGCCAGCTGCGATCCCGGCCAACTCGGCTTCTACGGTTTCCGCAACCGGGCCGACTACAGCTACGAGAAGATGACGATTGCCAACAGCGCGGCGGTGCAGGCCCCGCGCGTGTGGGACGTTCTCAGCCAGGCCGGCAAGCGCTCGATCGTGGTCGGCGTGCCGCAGACCTACCCGGTCCAGCCCCTGAACGGCCTGCTGGTGAGCGACTTCCTCACGCCGCCCGACGCGCACCAATGGACCTACCCGCCGTCCCTGGCGGAGGAGATCACCACGCTGCTGGGGGGTGAGCCCTACGAGTTCGACGTCAAAGGCTTCCGCACGAATGACAAGGCCTGGCTGCTGGACTCGATCTACCGTATGACCCGCAAACGCTGGCGCATCCTCCATGCGCTCCTGGAGCGCGAGCCGTGGGATTTCTTCATGGTCGTCGAGATGGGCACCGACCGCATCCATCACGGCCTCTGGAGCACCATGGATCCCCAACACCTCCGCTACCAGCCGGGGAACCCCTTCGAGCAGGCGATCCACGACTACTACGTCTACCTGGACAACGAGATCGGCTCGCTGCTGGACCAGGTCGGGGACAAGACGATCGTCATGGTCGTGTCGGACCACGGCGCGCAGCGGATGGACGGCGGGTTCTGCGTCAATGAGTGGTTCAAGCAGCAGGGCTACCTCGCCCTGAACGAGCAGCCGCCCGGCCTCGTCGGCCTCGACCGGTGCCGCGTGAATTGGTCGCGCACCAGGGCCTGGGGCAGCGGCGGCTACTACGCCCGGATCTTCATGAACGTGGCGGGCCGCGAACCGCAGGGGATCATTCCGGCCGAGGACTACGAGGCCGAGCGCGATCGCCTGAAGGCCGAACTGGAGGCCACCACCGGCCCGGACGGCCAATCCCTGGGCACGGTTGCGCTGAAACCCCAGGCGATCTACCGCGAGGTCAACGGCATCGCACCCGACCTGATCGTCTACTTCGGCGGGTTGCGCTGGCGCTCGGTCGGGACGCTGGGTCACGGGAGCCTCTACACCTTCGAGAACGACACCGGGCCGGACGACGCGAACCACGCCCAGCACGGCCTGATCATCGTCCACGACCCTCGAGTCCCGCTGCACGGCCAGGTGCTCCACGGGTTGCAGCTCGAGTGCATCGGCCCAACGCTGCTGCACTGGCTGGGCGTCGACGTCCCGGAGACGATGATGGGCACCCCGATCCCCTTGCCCGTCGAGACCCTGGCGGCGCATCCCGCGATCCCCCCCACTGTGGAAACCTCGGAGGCACAGGCGGCAGCGTCGGGCTATACCCCCGAGGAAGAGGAAGCCATCTCCGACCACTTAGCCGCCCTGGGGTATTTGTGAGGCTGAAGCTGAGAAGAGGGGGGCCGGAGGACCGCCACTGCACCCCCGCGGCGCTCATTGAGGAGAGAACCCGTGTTCAAGAAAACGTTTGATTTCCTCCGTTCCAGCACTTCTCTCTCAGAGGCGCCGCGCGGGTCGAAGGCTCAGCGGGTCTGCTGTATCGGCCTGGATGGAACACCGCACAGTCTACTACAGCGAATGCTCGCCGATGGGACCATGCCGAATCTGGCGGCCCTGGTTCGCGAGGGCCGTCTGCACCGCATGACCAGTGTCTATCCCTGGGTCTCCTCGGTGGCATGGACCACACTGCAAACTGGGGTGAACCCGGCGAAGCACGGCATCTACGGCTTCGTGGACCGCGACCCGGCGACGCTGAAAATCCACATCCCCCTGGCCAGCCGGATCAAACGACCCGCGGTGTGGGACCGGCTCGGTCAGGCCGGCAAGCGGGTCATCGTGCTCAATGTGCCGGTGACCTACCCGGCCGGTCCGGTGAATGGGATCCTGGTCGCCGGCTTTCTGGCTCCGAAGCTGAACGAGAAGGCCGTCTCCCCCGTATCGATGCTCCCGACCCTGGAACGGCTCGGCTACCGCATCGATACCAATCCGCAGATCGCCCGGCAGGACCGCGATAAAGCACTGGAGGATATCCACGACGCCCTCGACAAGCGCACTCGCACCTTCCTGCACCTGCTCGACCACCAGCCCTGGGAGTTCTTCCTGGGCGTGATCATGGAGACCGACCGCCTGCACCATTTCTTCTTCGAGCCGATGGAACAGGGCCACCCGGTCTACATGCCCGCATTTTTCGAGGTCTATCGGCGGATCGACGAGTTCCTGGGCCAGGTGCGCGAGCGCTTGGGCGCCCACGACATGCTGATGATGATGTCGGATCATGGCTTTTGCTCTATCCGCCAGGAAGTCTTCTATAACCATTGGCTGGCCGAGGCAGGCTACCTGAAGTACGTCGCAACTCCGGCGAAGACTCTCGAGCAGCTCCATCCTGATTCGGTGGCATACAGCCTGGACCCTGGCCGGATTTTCATCAACCTGAAGGGCCGCGAGCGGACCGGGCGGATCGCCCCTGGAGCGGAGTACGAACGGGTGCGCGATGAGATCATCGCAGCGGCCGAAGCCCTCACCGCCCCTGGCACCGGCGAGCGCATGGTGCGCAAGGCGTACCGGCGCGAGGAGTTGTACAGCGGCCCGTATCTGGAACAGGCCGCCGACATCATCCTGGCCCCCGAAGACGGATACGATCCCAAGGGCGCGTTCTACAAAGAGTCCCTGGTCCACAAGGACGCCATGATGGTGGGGATGCACACCTACGATGATGCCTTCTTCTACATCGGCGGAACCGGCGCGGCCAAAGAGCCGGTCAGCATCCTGGACGTCGCCCCGACCGTGCTGCGGCTGATGGGGCAATCAATACCGGACGACTACGATGGCCGCTCGTTAGACGGCCCGACGGGTTGAGCGAGGAGAAGAGAACACTGATTACGAAGATCAAAAAGCGAATAATCAACGTTTATCAGCACGCTTCTGCCGGCTCAGCATTCCATTCTGCCGTCTACCAACCTTCCACCCTGCGGGTC
>DOUV01000143.1 GCA_003520455.1 Chloroflexota bacterium
CCACCCGTGGCCCGGCATCCCCCGCGGCTTCCGCCGCCGCTCGCGCCGCGTTGGCCGATACTTTCAGGTCGGCGGCATAGGCCCGATCACGGCGTGCCCACGCCGGCAAGGCCGCCGCCAGTTGGGCCAGGGCGAGCCTCGCATCACTGCGAATAGCGATCTCGGGCGGATAATTCTTCTGGAGTTGCTCCGCGGCGATGTCGATCCGGATCAGCCGGCGCGGCACCTCGAGAGTCCAGCCCTGCATGGACCAGGTATCGAAACTCGTCCCGACGGCCAGCACGACGTCTGCCCGGGCGAGCGCACCGGTCAGTACCGGATTGCGCCCGACACCCGCTCCCAGCGCGCAAGGATGATCCTCAGGCAGGCTGCCCTTGCCGCCCGCCGTGGTGATTACCGGGCAGTTCAGTGCTTCGGCGACCCGGCGCAATTCCGCGCTCGCCCCCGCTCGGAGCGTCCCCACTCCGCTGAAGATCAACGGCCGCTCGGCCTGTTCCAGGAGCCTCGCCGCGGCTTCGATAGCCACCGGCTCGCCGGCCGGCTTCTCTACCGGCGCCGGCCCGCTCAACCTCACGTCACCGCGCTCGCCCAACACGTCCCAGGGCACCTCGACATAGGTGGGCCGCGGCCGCCCACGGCGCATCACCGCCATCGCCTGGTGGATGGCAGGCGGGATAGCGGGCACCGTGTCGGCCCGCACCGCCGAGACCAACGCCGCCCGGAAAACGTCGAGTTGCTGCTTGATCTCGTGCGAGACACCCCGATCGAGCCCAATGAGCGCCTTGTCGATCTCGGTCGCCACCATCAGAACCGGCGACGATTCGGCATGGGCTGTCACCAGTCCTGTTAGCGCGTTTGTGGCCCCAGGGCCAGCAATTGTCAGGCAGACACCTGGTCGCCCGCTCGCCCGGGCGTACCCGTCGGCCATCATGGCCGCACCGCCTTCATGGCAGGCCAGTACATGCCGGATCGGGGGTGTGGCGTACAACGCATCGTACACGCTCAAATTGTACGTACCCGGGATGCCGAAGATAGCCTCGACGCCTTCGCATTGCAGCGTCGCAACCACCGCCTCTCCACCCGTCATCTCGCGCATAGACTCTGCCCCATCGTTGCTGAGCGCTCTCCCCATGCTCACGTCCAGTCGAGCAACACACCCAGAGTACTCTCTCTGCTCTCCGCCAGCAGTTGATAGGCCCGTCGCGCCTCGTCGGCCGGCAAGCAGTGGGTGATCAACGGCTCGACGTGCAAGGCGCCCTCGGCTATCAACCGAAGGATCAACTCCCTATTTCGCCTCTGAGTCCAATAAAAGTAGCTCGACTCACGCTCAGGCCGCACCGGTTGCGATGCCGCCACCAGCGTCAGCTCTTTCATCATGAACTGGAGGTAGAAGCATTCCGGTTCAAGTGACAGCGTCTGGCGCAGCCCGCCCAGGAGCACGACCCGTCCCCCGACCCGCGCTGCCTCGAAGGCCAACACCAGGGCATCGACCTGTCCCGCCGTCTCGTAGACGATATCCGCCAGCCGGCCGCCCGTAAGCTTCTGGAAGGCGGCTGGAACGTCTATTGTCCGCCCATCCCAAGTGGCTGCCACGCCGTCCCGCCGGGCGGCGTCCAACCGCAACTGGTGCCGGCCCACCAGCGCCATAGGGCGGCCACCCTGCAGCCCCACCAATCGGGCGGTCAACTGCCCAACCAGGCCATCGCCTACCACGAGAACCGCGTCACCGAGTTCGGGCGGCGCCCGACGCAGCCCATGGAGTGCGACACTCCCCAGCACTGCAAGGGCGGCCACGTCGTCGGAGATCGGCGTTGGCACCCGCACGACCGTCTCCGCCGCGACGTTCTGATAGTCGGCGTGCGGTCCCATCGTCAGCACTCGCTCGCCGACCGCTACCCCAGTGACCTCCTGACCGGCGGCCACCACGCGACCAACGCTCGAGTAGCCTGGGTAGACCGGGAAGGTGACGTCCGGCCGGAGGCGGCCGGGGATCACTGCATGCAGGTAATCCAGCTCGGTCCCGGCGCTGATGAGCGTGCGGGTCACGGCCACCTGAATTTCGGACGGCCCCGGCGGGGCTAGCGCGCGGGACAGGAGCTCGACGTGACCCGCAGCCACAAAGGCGACCTGCCGAACGGGCCGCAAGTCACCCACAGTTCGTCTCGCCGTTCCGCCTCCGCCGACAAACGCACCTGCCACCCGCAGCGTCCATTGTGAGCGTGAGGCGCTCCATTACAAAACGCCGTGAGCCTTCAAATACTGAAGGCTCTCGTCAAAGACGCGGTCGGTCAGTTCCGGCAAGGTGTGGAGCTCGATGGCCAGCACCCCCTGGTAGTCATCGGCCTGGATCTGCTTGAGCAGACCTTCCATGTTGAGTGAGCCCCGCCCAAGCGCCACGCAGATCGAGCTCCCGCCCGCGTCGCTCTGGAGAACCTTGCGGTACTCGCTGCCGTGGCGGGCCGGATCGTATTTCGTTGCGTCCTTCAGGTGGATGTGGCGGATGTGGGGCTTCAGCACGTGGTAAGCGTGGGGGAAGCCTTCCTCACCCGCGATTGTGAGATTGCACGGATCGAAGTTGACCTTGAAGTGCTCCGAGCCCATGAACTCGACCAGGTCGAGCGTGCCGTAGGCCGTCCGCGTCACATCCGTGGCAACCTGGTTGTACTCGGTCTCGATCAGAATCGTGATATTATGCTTCTCGGCCGCTTCTAGCACCGGCTGCATGTTGCGCCGGTAGCGCTGCATCGAGGCCTTCGGGTCGTAGGCCAGGTTGCCGCCGTAGTAGCTGACCACGTAGCGGGCGCCTACCTGGGCAGCTATCTCGATCGCCTCGACAAAGCTGCGCTGCAACTCGGGAATGTCGGCCTGGGTGCTGGCGTTCATCTTAATCGAGCCCGACCTGGCGGTCCCTCCGGTCGCGGCCACCCGTACGCCATACTTCTCTAGCGTCCGCAGGAAGGCCGGTACACTGTCGGGCGGCGGTGCGGTGCAATCCAGGTACTCTAGCCCGTAGTCGCGGGCCTTCTTGCAGATCTCGTCGAAGGTCAGCCACGGGAATTCCCACGCGGCGATGGCCACCTTGAGTTTCTTGGACATCTCATACCCCTCCTGGCGGGAGAAAGTCGTACGCGCGGACGCGCTTGGACGCGAACAGCGGACGGAAGACCTCGGCGTACCGCACGCCACACTGCATCCCGCGATAGCGAGCCTGAGCCTCGATCTGCGCCACGATGTCGGTATTGCGCCACTCGTTCAGCCACTTGACCTGACTCTCGTGGCATTCGAGCATCTGCTTCTTCAACTCGAAGGTCTCGCTGATGTCGACCCAGATCGTTGGCTCGAAGTCGTGACCGCCGGCGGATTCCATATAGAAGATCGGGACGGCCGGCGGGTGCACCTCGCTGCCCATCTCGCTCACATAGTTGGGAAGCGTCGCCAGAAACGAGGCATCGAATACCAGCTGGCTGGTTGCCACGTGATCGGGCGCGTAGTCCACCGGGGGGTGGGTGATGATGAGATCCGGGCGCGCCTCTCGGATCAGGTTGGCGACTTTCTGGCGCGAGGGCCTATCGGGATAGAGATCCAGATCCTCGAAGAGCGGAGGAATATACTCGGCCCCGATCACCGCTGCGGCCGCGGCTGCCTCCCGGCGCCGGATCGCCGCCAGTTCCGCTTTAGGAATCCGTCCGCCCAACGCCCCATCGCACAGGTTGCATATGATGACAGTGTGGCCGGCGCGGCCATATTTCGCCAGCGTCCCGGCACAGCCCACCTCGTGATCGTCGGGGTGAGCACCGATCGCAAGTATTCGCATCGACTCTCCTCCCATCGTCGTGATTTGGTCGCCGCTGTGACCAAATCACGACCTGCCAAGACCGCCGCCCGGCGTCACTACAAGTTGATCACGGCCCCGGTGCGGGCCGACTCGTAGGCAGCTGCCATCACCCTCTGGGCGTAGATGCCCTCGGCGGCGCCAATCTCGTACGGGCGCCCAGCTTCGACGGCGGCCGCGAACCTCTCGATCTCGATCCGGTACATATTCTCGGGTGCCACCTCGATCACCTGGCCTTCCGCTTCCACCTTGCCGCCCTGCGGGCTCGTCCGGTAGAAGATCAGCCGCCCGGTTGGGAGCTGGCTGAGCGTCCCTCGTGTGACGATCGTTCCCTCGCTGCCGTGGACCTCCAGAACGTTGCGCCCCTCGAAGTTCGGCACGCTGTTGTACGCCTGCACAATGGCATGTGGCCCACTCTTCAGCTTCATCAGCACGGCGCAGGTATCTTCAGTTTCGTAGCTGTGGATCAGCGTGTCGGCGAGGCCGGCCACGCACTCGGCCTCGCCCGCGAAGTAGTTGAAGAGGTCGATGGCGTGGCAGCCCATGTCGAACAGAGGGCCGCCGCCAGCAAAGCGCAGGGTATGCTGCCAGTCGCCAAGCTCGCCTGGCACGACTTCGGCTGACCAGACCGAATACCGCGCCCTCAGGGCAACCAGCTTCCCGATTGCCCCTGAATCGACTAGCTCCTTGAGCTTGGCGTGGCAGGTGTGGTATCGCATCATAAAGCCGATGCCGAAGACGATCCCTGCCTGTTCCACAGCGCGCGCCATCATGGCGGCTTGCTCCGGGTCCATCGCCATCGGCTTCTCGCACAGGACGTGTTTCCCAGCCTGCGCGGCGGCAATAGTCAGTTCGGCGTGGGCGTAAGGCGGCGCGGCGATATAGACTGCGTCCACCCGGTCGTCGGCCAGCAACTCCTGAGCCGAGTCGTAGGCCCGTCCGCCGAACGAATCCGCGGTTCGGTGGGCCCGGTCCGGGTTGATATCGGCCGTCGCCACCAGCTTCGCGTTTGGCGCCGCCAGGATTCCCTCCGGAATCGTCCGGATGGTCGCGACCCGCCCACACCCGATAACACCCCATCGAATGGTCATCTTCTTTGTTCCTCCCCGTTTGCAGACTGGGCTCCCTGTGAGCCCGCCCGCCCTCACGCGCGGTCGAGGAGCCGGGCCATGTTCAAACCGAGAATCTTTTCTTTCTCCGCATCGCTGATCCGGGCATAGACTATCGGACCGAACTCGGCGATGAACGAGTGCCAGGGCGCATCGGTCCCATAGAGGACACGCTCAGCGCCAACGTGCTGCACCATGTAGTCCACTGACCGGTAGAAACGGCCCATGGCCGACGTATCCAGGTAGAGGTTCGCATAACGCCGAACCACGGCGATAAATTCGTCCAAAGCTGCCATCGAGTGATAGGAGCCAGAGTGTCCGATAATCAGGTTGACCTCCGGATACGACTCAGCCACGGCGGCGATGCCGCGCGGGCCGCAGGTATGCCACTCCGTCCCAGGACCGGCGTGTGTCAGGACTGGGCAGCCGCGCTGGCGGGCGAACTCCCAAACTGGGTGATAGTTCGGACCGTCGATAGGGTAGTTGTGAATGTAGCTGGCCGGATGAATCTTGATCCCCTGGATTCCGGCATGGCGGAAGCAGCGCTCGAGCTCGCCTTCCATTTGGTCCGAATAATTCGGATTGGCGACGGCGTAGCCGATAAATCGATCGGGGTAACGCCCCGTTAGTGCAATGACCTCGTCGTTGCCGGTGCGCACGTCACTCGTCAGCGAGCGGAGCGAACTGACGCAACTCTGGTTGATGCCCACACTGTCCATCGAGACCAACATCCCCTCGGCATCCGGCCAGGGAATGAAGTTGCCGGCCGCATCCCCCAGGTGAACGTGGCAATCGATGACTAACACGTCGCTGAGGGGCAAGTTCCGTTCGACGGTTTCCAAGATACGGCCTTGTCTGGTGGTCATGAGGAATACACCCCTTCCAGCAGTCGGCGGAAGTTCTCGCCAGCAATCGCTCGCCGGTCGGCGTCGGAGACATTGGCGTAGCGGACCAGGGCGAGCGCCAGCCCAGGGTTGCTGACCGGGGCACCCGTGCCGAAAATGAGCCGCTCCGCCCCAAAAAGCCTCGTGATAAGCTCCACACCGCGATGGAGCGTAAAATATGAGATCTCCAGGTAGAGGTTTGGGCATCGCTCCAGAATCGGCAGGGTGACGCGGGTACTTGTATAATTGAAGCGGAGGATGATCACCGGCAGGTCTGGGTGCTCCCGGCACAGTGTGTAGACGTTCTCCGCCGAAAATCCAGCGGTCCTATCGTCCGGATGTTTTGCCAGGTCTGACGCCGTGAGCAACACCGGGATGCGGCGCTCGGCCAGCGCCCCCCAGAGACCCCGCGTGGCCCAATCGGCCAACACGTACGGGTGGCGCGCCGGCGGCAAGAGCCGGACCACCCGAACCCCCGCTGCTAGCATCTCGTCCACCTGATCCGCGATGGGCGGTTCGAAGGCATCCCCATGGACCTTTAAAACCCAACAACCATGCAGGCGCGGCTGGCCTTCCAGGGCCTCCAGGACCGCCCGGTTGCCCGTCTCTTGCCGGTAGTCCCGCGCTATGGTGTGGGTAACAGCTGCCTCACGAATGCCGAAGTGGTCCATGTCCGCCAGGAGTTGAGCCGCGCTCGGATAAGTCCACAGCGGTGGGCGATTGACCGGGCCCAGATAACAGTTGCAGTCGAAGAAGTCGAGGTCAGTCATAGACTCTCCACAGAGAAATTCCTGAAGGGACTCAAACATCGCCTGGCACCACCCGCCGGTGCGACCGCGTCGCCCGCTCGGCGACGCCCGTCAGCCACATCATCGCCTCGGCCAGATCCAGTCCGCACAGCGGCCGGCTGCCCCCGCGCAGGCAGCGGACTAAATCCTCCTGACCGGGCAGGCAGTGCCCATCGGCGTCACGATCCCTTGCGTCTCGTAAAAAATGTGTTTTCTGTGCCGTCCATTGTCACACCGGCTCACCTGACCAGGACGGATTGAGGATATCGTTCACGACCCAGTAGCCTGACCCACGGACACGCGGCTGTTGGGTCATGATGACATCGAGAACGTAGGGCCGGTCGGCCGCCAGTGCCTCTTCCAACGCCGGCTTCAGATCCTCTGGCTGCTCGATACGTTTGCCTTCCGCACCGCAGGCCCGCGCCAGGGCTGCGAAGTCGGGGTTGTAGGGTTTATCCTCGGCCTCGATCTTAAATTCCGTACCGAGCATTCGCTCCCAATGGCGCTTTTGATAGAGTGAGATGACATTGAAGGAGTAATTGTTCTGCACCACCCAGACGGCATTGATGCCATATTCGACCGCCGGCAGGAGGGTTTGCATGGTCGAGCGAAATGCACCGTCGCCCACGGCCGCCACCACAGGCGCAGTGGGCCGACCCAGTTTCGCGCCCAGTGCGGCTGGTACTTCCTGACCCATCGTCCCAAAGCCGCTGCCGACGACGTGCGTCATCGGCCGCCTGAACCTCAGATGCTGGCCCACGGCGTGGCGGACGCCAACGCCGCTCACAAAGATGCCGTCCACGGGCAGCACCTGAGCAATATCTCCCAGCAGGCGCCCAACGGTGATCGGCACATCCTTGGAGGCCTGGTCGGCCGCCAGTTCAGCCCACCACGCTTCGCGCTGGGTCCGCATCGCGCGGACCCACTCCGACGGCCGGCGGCGCGAAGTTGCCGCCTCGGCCGCTTGCAGGAATTGGCTCAAGACCGCCTGGGCATCACCCACAATTCCAGCAGTGACAGGGTAGATCTTGCCGATCTCGTGCGGGTCGATATCCACATGGATCAATTTGGCGGGCGGAATTGCAAAGAAATGTTGCCGCTTCCATGAGTTGCTATCCATCTCTGGCATCCGCGTGCCGAGCGCCAAAATGACATCCGCCTCACGCGCCAGCCGGTTACTGACCGGGGTTCCCACTGTGCCGGTAAAACCGGCTGCCAGGGGATGAGTCTCGTCGATCGCTCCCTGTCCGCTCATCGTAGTGGCAACGGGGATCTGCAAGTATTCTGCCAGGGCCGTCAGTTCAGCGCTGGCCTCGCTCAACAATACCCCGTTCCCGGCGTAGATCAGGGGCCGCTCGGCCTTGAGCAGCAGGGCCAGGGCGCGCTCGATCTCGGCCGGGTCCCCCAAAACCCGCCTCGAGGTCGGCCGGTACTGGGCGATGTCGCGCTCGTCATAGTCCAGGCGGTAGGAGTAGAAGTCCAGCGGTACATGAACCATCACCGGGCCGGGGTTGCCGGTCAGCGCGAAGTTGAAGGCGCGTGAGATAACCTGGGGCAACAGCCGGGGGTGCGCGACCTTCCATACCCGCTTGGTCAAGGGCTTGAAGATCTCGAACTGCTCGTCGTCGTGATGGGTTCCGAGCTCCTGGAGCGCATCCGTCCCGGTGTAGAAGCTGGGAATCCCGCCCGCGAGCACCACGACCGCGGAGCTGTCCAGTAGCGCGTCGGCCAGGCCAGTCGGCGTGTTCGTGGCACCTGGCCCAACGGTCGTCACCACGATGGAAGGTTTGTGGGTGACCCGAAAGTAGGCGTCGGCCGCGTGGACCGCAATCTGCTCGTGTGGGACTGAAATGTACTTGATTTTCGAGTCGATGAGAGCATCAACTAACGCCAGGTTGCCGTGACCAACCAGTCCAAAGGCATACTCGACGCCCTGGCGTTCGAGATGTCGGATAATTGCCTCTCCACCTGTCATCTGCAAAAGAATCCTCCTTCTCAATTGGGCCAGCTGTCCTGCCGCGTTGTGGCATTTAGCTCGCAAGTGGGAAGCGCGGGGTTATCCCGTGCTTGATCACGAACGGCAGCCATTGTCGGCTCATCACTGCCATGACTGCATCACAAACGCAATGCCTGGCCGCCTGCCGGCTCTCCTCAGAGACCGCGGCAGTGTGCGGGGTGATGATCACGCTGCCGCATCTCAGCAGCGGATTGTCAGCGGTCGGCGGTTCCTGGGCCACGAGATCCAACGCCGCACCGGCGGTCTGGCCCTGTTGCAGCGCGCAAACCAAAGCCTCCTCCAGTAAGAGGCCGAAGCCTCGCAGCCTGGCGGCAACCCGCCGCGCGATAGTGCCGAAGCCGATAAACCCCACCAGCTGGCCGCGTAATCGGTGGATTGACCGGATGGTGACATAGCTCCACTCGCCACGGTGAACCGAACAGCCGTACTCGACCAGGCGGCGGGCGCAGGTCAGAAGCAACCCGGCGCAATGGTCGGCAACCGCTTCCACACAATAGCCAGTAATGATGGCAACGACGATGCCGAGATCCGTAGCTACGTTGACATCGATGTTCTCGACGCCGATAGCGTAGCGGACCGCGACTTGACAGCGCGTCAGGCGCTCCAACACCACGTGATGGGCACCCCCTGATTGACCAGGGCGTCAGCATTGCGCCCGGCGACGATCAACTCAGCCTCGCTCAATCGGCCAGGGCCAGCCTTGCGCTCGAACATATACGGCTCGTAGTCTTCGTTAGAGCGGTCTGTTAAAGAGACTTTGGAGGTCATCTCACGGCCTGCGGGTTACAATTTCCCCCCGAGCTTCCGGGTCGCGATCTGCATTGTCATTCGGAACTCGGCCCTGGGACTGAACTCCAGCACCTCGGTGTCCTCTAAGAACTCCGCCGTGTGGCCCGGTGGGATGTAATATGCCTGTCCGGCCTCGATGATTTCCTCACCGTCCCGCCCTCGGAAGCGCATCCGTCCCTTGAAGACATAGCCCCAATGCGCCGACGGGCATTGGCCGCCGGGCAGCTCCGCAAACAGCGAGGCCGATTCCAACCCTGCGGGCAATCGTTGAAACGCAACGGTCATCTCGCCCCAATCCACCAGCCGGGTCTCGCCATCCCCATGCTGGAAGACGATCGGCACATCCTCTTGCGCTGCGTGCATGATCACTCCTCGCTCCATTTCAGGCACTATTGCCCGCCGGGCCGCCGAACTTTTCCCGCAGGATGTGGCTGGGCCGACGGCCAACGCCTATGCATACTACGGAAGAACTCCGGCCAAAAACGCCAGCCGCCTTAGGGCCCCGCGGCCCTGATACGATCCCGGCTGTGGGTAGGAAGCACCCTACCCACAGCCATGACAAGGAGGAGGCTCATTTATCCAGCCAGACGCCATCCATCAGGCGCGATCCGTCGGGGCGGATTCTCCAGTCGTGAACATAGGAACGAACCAGGCTGATATTGGGCACCGTCTGGACCAAGATCACAGGCAGATCCTCGTTGACGATCTCCTGCATCCGTGCGAGCAGCTTCTTGGCCTCCTCGGGGTTGGAGGTCTGCTTGGCCTTGGGCCGCAACTCCTCCATCTCCGGGTTGTTGTAGACCCCGGCATTGACAAATCGCCGGATAATCAGGTCGAAGAAGCCATTGGGATCCCCCGCGATGCCGATGCTGTTCCAGGTTACGTCGTAATTCTGAGTGAGGTACTTGTCCAGCCATACGCTCAGTTCAGATTTGTTGATGTTCAGCTTGACACCACACTTCGCCAGCCCTGCCTGCCAGATGGTTGTCATCGCCTCAGCATCCGCTGCGCCCGCCTCCCCGACGGGAATCTCCACGCTGAACTCGAGGTTCTTGACCCCTTCAGCGTCCAGCATTTGCCTACATTTTTCAGGGTCATAGGGATAGCCGGGCGGCGAGATATGGGAGGGGCTGGAAGGCGGGACCGGGCTCGTCAATTGTTCACCCTGGCCCAGGAACACCGAACGCTGGATGGCATCCTTGTCCAATGCATACGCCAGAGCCTTGCGAACATTCTTGTTCTTGAGGATGTATTCGTTGTTGAGGCCCGTCATGTGATAGAAGTGGAAGAAGTTGGATGACGCGGATTGAACCACCTGGATGTCCTCAGAAGAGAGGAATTGCACGGCATCCACCACAGAAGCCTCGCGGATCGCGTCGACCTCGCCACTCTGAAGGTTCGCAATCGCCGAGCGTACGTCAGGTAGTACTCGGAAGACAATCTGGTCAACCAGTGTTTCATCCGGATTCCAATAGTCCGGATTCTTTTCCAACGTGATGTGATCGTTGGGGACCCATTCTTTAAACTTGTAGGGGCCGGTGCCGATCGGGTCTGTCTTCAACGTGTCTGTGGTGGAACCGGTCGGGACGATTGCCACAAATGTCGCATCGTGTATCCACCATCCTTGAGGGGTCGTCATATGGAATACGATCGTATGATCATCGGGGACATCGATGCTTTCGATGTACTGAGCACGCTTGTTAATGTACGTCCCCATTGTCTTGATACGGTTGAAGGTAAACTCGACGTCCTTGGCGGTTACCGGCTCGCCGTTGTGGAACTTGGCCTCTTTGCGCAAGTGGAACGTGTAGGTTTTCGAATCTGGACTGATCTCCCACGACTCAGCCAGATCGGGCTGGACTTGCTCATTCTCGTCGTAACTCGTCAGCCCGTCAAAGACTAAGTTGCGAATTACGTCCTCATAGAGATCAAGCGGATTGGAGTGGGGATCGTAGTTGTCGATGTCTCCTCCAATGGCGATTCGGAGCGTGCCACCGGGCTTTTTCGCTGAGCCCGGCGTCGGCGTCACAACCTTCTCGACAACCTGGGTCACCTGCTTTTCGACGACGACCGTTGTCTGCTTTTCGACGATGACCGTCGCCTGCTTCTCGACAACCTGGGTCACCACCTTCTCCACCGTCTGCGGTGTGGGTGCCTGACCACATGCTGCGATCACGAGGGCCAGCAAAAGAGCGGCAACGACGATGCCAACGTACCGTTTCATGGGTCCCTCCTCTGGGTGAGCTAGTCGATGCGAATGCACCGTACTTCAGAAACTCTACAGGGTTCTGTCCTCCCAGCGGCGCTAGGCTGATCGAGCTCCGCGCAGGCGCGGATCGAGGTGATCACGCAATCGGTCACCGAGAAAATTGAAGACCAACACCGTCAGGAAGATCGAAACACCGGGAGCCAGAAGATACCATGGGGCCAGGACGCTGAACCGCTGAGCGGCCTGCAACATAGTGCCCCAGGTCGGGGTCGGGGGTTGAACACCTAACCCTAGATAGCTAAGAGATGCCTCCGTCAGAATCGTGAAGGCCATTCCGATCGTGGCTTGAACCAGCACAGGCGCCATGGTGTTGGGCAAAATAGTGCGGAACATGATCCGACTCGTGGGTGCGCCGATGACCCGACTGGCCAGGACGTAGTCGAGTTGCTTGATCGTTAGAACGCTGCCGCGTACCAGACGAGCGAAACGAGGAACGTAGACCAACGCCATTACCAGGATGATCGTGAAGGCTGAAGGGCCAAGCGCGGAGACAACGAGGATTGCAAAGAGGATCGATGGAAACGCCAAGAGTCCGTCCTGGGCGCGCATAATGATCATATCGAGCGTCCCACTATAGGTTCCCGCCAATAATCCGAGCGGAACGCCGACCACCAGGCTGAGCCCAATTGCTGAGAGCGCGATAAACATCTCCACTCGTGCTGCATGAACTAATCGGCTCCAGATATCGCGCCCTAGCTCATCGGTCCCCAGCCAATACTGGCGCGAGGGGGGCACCAGCGCGGCCTGGGGATGAATATCATTCGGGGCAAACGACGCTAGTGAGCCGGGTACTACGGCGGCCAGGACAAGAAACACCAAAAAGATAAGCGCCACCCCTTCTGCCCGGCTGTGGATCTTGACTCCCGGCAATCGTCCCAGCCAGCCCGAGTCCTCCACCGTTCGGGCGGAGGATAGCGCGAGCGTATGAATTTCGGATATAGGAGATTTTTGAGCCATCTTTACCTGTGTGACCCCATCACGGATCATGGATCACGCAAGGCTTTACCGATCGCGGCAGGGATCCTTATCTGCTGAACCGTATCCGAGGGTCCACCACACCATAGGCCATGTCGACGAACAAATTGATCAGCACGAAGGCTAGTGACGAGAATAGTACGACGCCCTGTACCAGCGGGTAATCGCGGTTGAAAATGGCTTGAACGGCCAACCAGCCGATGCCTGACCAGCCAAAGACCTGTTCCACGATGACGACACCGCCCAACAGCGAGCCGACGAGGATCCCCAGGATAGTCAATAGTGAAATGAGCGAGTTAGGCAACGCATGACCCATCAGGACGACACGATCAGCCAGTCCTTTTGCCCGCGCTGTGCGGATGTAATCTTGATGCAGGACCTCTAAGAGATCCGCACGTAAGAATCGCGAAATATAGGCTGACAGATAGAGGCCAAGAGTAATCGCGGGAAGCATCACATGGCGCAGGCTGCGCATTGGGTCCTCCCAAAACGGGACGTACCCCGAAGCCGGCAGCCAGCGCAGGCGCACGCTAAAAAGTGAAATGAGCAAAATACCGAACCAGAAGCTGGGGATTGCGATGCCGGCAGCCGCGAAGAGGTTGATACCATAATCAACCCAAGATCGGTGGCGAACTGCAGAAAGAATGCCGGCTGGGAAGCCTATCATCAGCCCGATCACGAGGGAGATTACGACGAGCTCCACGGTGGCCGGTAGCCGACCGAGGATCAGACTCATCACGGGAGCCTTGTTGCGGACCGAGCGCCCGAGATCCCCCGTCAGCACATTCCCGAGCCAAATCACGTACTGCGCAGGTAATGGACGGTCCAGCCCCATCTGGCGTCGCAGCGCTTGTACCTCTTCGATGGTCGCGTCCGTACCCAGCATCACCTTTGCCGGGTCGCCAGGCGTCAATTGCAGCGCCAGGAAGACCACAACCGAAACGATGAACAAGACTGAAATTGAAGCAATGAGGCGACGGATAATGAATCGGAGCATTATTCTCGCCCTTCTGGCCCTTTCGAGCGGATGCCGATAAGCAACATCCAAGGACTCACACGACCGCCTATCTTTATAGGCTGCCAGGTCTCTGTGCAGACCTGTCGAGCGAAGGCGAGGGGGAGGTCGTGCTATTTCGATTGATCAAGCCCGCCGTCACCAATCCGTAGCCTCAGACATTGGCAGCAGCCCTTTGCGAGCTTCGTCCTGCGCCACAAGCTTCAACAAAATTCCGTTACGTCAAGCGACCGTCCTGCTCCAACAAGTAGACAAGTTCCCCAGAGGCGGTCTCGGCTGTCTTTCGAAGAGTGCAGGCTATCTCGGACACTCGCTCCAGGGTGATTCGTGAAGACGGACCAGACACGCAGATCGATGCTACAGCGGTCCTGTCAGGCGCCAGGACCGGGACCGCGATGCAGCGCAGTCCGATTTCCGATTCTTCATCGTCCAAAAAATATCCTTGCTCGATCGATATCGCGAGGGTTTCTCTAAGCTTTTCCGGATCGGTGATTGTCTTCGGGGTTCTGCACTCGACTGGCTCGCGGAGGATTTCCTCAACTTGGTTGGAAGACATGTACGCCAGGAGCGCTCGCCCAATGGCACTCGACGAGAGCGAGACTCGCTGGCCAATGGGTGCCCCGGTGCGGATTGTTTGCGGGCTTTGCACCTTATCGATATAGACTGCACCGCCGCGATTGTCCGCAATCGCGACATACGCCGTTTCTTTCGTCTCTTCGACCAACTGCGTGAGGTACTGGTGAATGCGGTCCCGGGCCGAGACGCTACCGAGCCAGCGCGCACCAAGCTCAAAGAGCCTGAAGCCGATACGGTACCGTTCGGTCGCTGGGTTCTGCTCCAGGACACCGATATGAACCAACGTCGCTACCAGGCGCTGAACCGAACTTTTCGGCTCGCCGATCTTCCGGCTCAGCTCTCGTATCCCCAGTTCTGGAGTATCGGAATCCAAGGCCTCTAAGATCTCGAAGGCGCGGAGCACCGTTTTTGAGTAGACGTTGGTCTCCGCGCGCTGCGTAGCTTCCTGTAGCTCAAGTTTCATCTATTCCTTCGCCGTTCGACTGTTTCTACTACTTCGACGATCCCGCTGGCTATCCGGCTCCAACACTTGCTTACCAAGCCCTATCGGTTCTACCTTTGCCGTGTCCCAATTGTTGGGACACCGTCCCAATTTCTGGTCATTGTTATTGTATTACATTTGTCCTTTCGTTGTCAAGAGCTTGGCGCCACACCTGCAGGATTGCTCACAAAGCAGGATGATAGTGTAAAGCTGGCATCGTCACGGATGAAAAAGGGGCGCGTGCGCGGGAGGCGCGAGAGGAAATTAACCGGAGGCAGACGCCGGTCGAAGATCGATTCGACCTGGTCCTGCGAGCCTGTTCAATAGGCGGATTCAGGGCGCGGCGAGGCACCCTCATCTGTGGCCCCGGAAGGGGAGCATGGAGAGCAGTCTCTCGTGAGCAGCGGGCCCGGCGGGCGTCAGAGTACCCAAGGAAAGGATGGGATGGAAGGTGTCTCTCCGACCGGTGCGGGATTGGATGTTCACCAGAAGTTCGTTCCGGCGACGTGCCGCCCGGTGGACGCAGCGGGGAACAGCCAGCAAGCAAAGCCCCGGTTCGGGACGATGCCGCGGGAGTTGGAAAGGGTGGCTGACTGGCTGGTCGAAATGCAGCACGATCTGCGAAGAAGGCAATCGCACCGCTTTCGCCCAGAGCCATACCGTGCCACCGCGATTGACGCAAACGCTGATCGCTACAACGCTGATACCTGGGCTGAAGCATCGGGCCCAGGCGGCGAGTCCGTCATCCTGGCCGAGGGCGGCGCTTTGACCACGTCACACAACAGCGCTTTGTAGACCGGAAAGCCGGAGATCGGGTCGCGGTTATCGGGGTCGGTGAGCTCGTTGACGTTGGATCGCCGCCAGGCCGACGCGGCGATGGCGCCACCGCCTCCCGCGCTCGCCTCGATCACCCCCGGGAGGATATCCTCCGTCACACGGGCCTTGAACGGCACTCGGCCGCGCGGCGAGACCACGAAGACCGCGTCGCCGTCGGCAATGCCCCGCGTGGCGGCGTCCCGTGGATGGAGCACGACGAGCGGCTCGGGCTGCATCGCCAGCAGGCCGGGGATGTTGTGGTGCTGCGACCGAAAATCGGACTGCACCCGCGCGCCGGAGTTGAAGACCAGTGGGTAGGTCGCGGCCACATCCGGCGCCGTGATCGGACCCTCGGTCGGCTCGGTGTAGACCGGCAGCGCCTCGTACCCATGGCTGGCGAGGAGAGTCGAGGCGATCTCGAACTTGCCGGAGGGCGTCTCGAAGCCCGGTCGCCCGTCCCGTCGGAGCAGGCCGGGCTCCCACTTCCTGTAGACCATCGCGGGCGCGGGCCTGGTCATGCCCGCCGGGTTGGCCCGCAACGTTTGCAGATCGACACCCGTTCCGTGCAACACAAACTCGAGCAGTTCGCGCTCACTCTGCGGGTACAGGTGTCCGTAACCGAACCGGCGGGCCAACTCGGCGTAGATCAAGTAATCGTTACGCGCCTCGCCCCGCGGGGCGATGACCCGCTGCCGGTGTTGGATGTGGGGGCCGTAGGTGCGGTAGGACTCGATCTCGAACATGGTCGTGGCCGGCAGCACGATGTCGGCGTAGAGGGCATCGGCGGTGAGGAAGCGATCCACCACGGCCAGGAAGTCGAGCGCCTCGAAGCAGCGTCGCCAGAGGTCGGGCTGGGGGTAGGCGGTGATGATCGAGGAGCCGCCGATGAGCATCGCCCGGATCGGGTAGGGGTCACCCTCCAGGATCGCCCGCGGCAATTCCATGGCGTGGGCCTCGTTGCGAAGACGGTGGTAGAGCGGGTATTTGTTCTTCCCGATCGGATCGACGTGAGTGGGCGGCGCCACGCAGGCCGTGTGGACCCGAAAGTCGGTCCCCGGCATCTTGAAGACCATGCCGCCCGCCACGTCGAGCTGGCCGGCCAGCGCCCACAGGATCATCGCCGCCCGGATGTTCTGGACGCCGCTGTTGGCGTACTCGAGGCCGGTGTACATCACCTGCGCCGCGCCCCGCGCCGCGGCGATGGCCCGCGCCACCTCCCGGATTACTTCGGCCGGCACCCAGGTGATTGTCTCGGCCACCTCGGGCGGGAACTGCTGAACATAGTCGCGCAACTCGTCGAAGCCCAGGGTCCAGTTCTCAACGAACTCGCGGTCGTAGAGCTGTTCTTCGATGAGAACCTGGATCATGCTCAGGGCTAGGGCGCCGTCGGTGCCCGGCCGAATCCCCACCCAGCGGGCATCCGTCGCTTTGGCCGTTTGGGTGGGCTGGTGATCGATGACGATGACCTTCGCGCCGCGCCGCCGGGCACGCTTGATGCGCTTCAGCATGATCGGCGGGGAATCGGTGGCCGGGTTCGCGCCCCACACGACGATGAGTTCGGCCTGGTCGACGTCGTTGAACATCTCCCTGGTGTAGGCCCCGAAGGTCGCCTGGGGGGCGATCATGCCGTGGGCCACATAGCAGATAGCGCCGACGCCGGTGGTGTTGGGCGAGCCGAAGGCGAAGAAGAGGCTGGAGGCTGAGGACTCGTTAGTGCCGGCCGGAGCGAAAATATCGCAGAGCGACTGCTCGAAGTTGCCACGGCCGGTGTACATGCAGATTGCCTCGGGGCCGTGGCGGCCGGCCACCTGGCGCATCCGGCCGACGATGGTGTCGAGCGCCTCGTCCCAGCCAATACGCTCGAACGCCGCGGTCCCCTTCGGCCCGACCCGCTTTATCGGGTAGAGCAGCCGGTCCTCGGAGTAGACGACCTCAGGCGAGTGCGTCCCTCGGGGGCAGCAGCTACCCCTCGGGTGGCCGGTCAAGGGCGCAATGCGCTCAATGATGCCGTCCTTCAGATAGACCTCAACGCCGCAGGCAGCGTCGCAGATCCCGCACATGCTGACGATGCGCTGATCGCTTGCCGCCAGCGCCTCCACCACTCGACGTTCCAGCCCGGCCGCCGGCATCTGTTGCACTGTCATGGATTGCCCTCCGTTCACGCTGCCTCTGGGGCAACACGGCGAGCCCGCAGACGCCCGACCCTGCGTCCAGCAACTTCCTGTTCTTCGTGCTGGAGGATTGTAAAGTGTGGTCCGGCGCTGTCAAGCGGGCGGCTGGGGTCAGTCCGGGCGGGGGGCTACAGCGAATATGGCCAGACACTCTGGGGCGGCAACGGAATTTGTGTTTGACACTCGTAACGTTAAGCGTTACGATTCTCCACCATCGAATCGTCTCGAAGCACTCTCTCGTGACCGAAAAGGGCAATACAGTATCCGTATCAATCGGCAGTGGCGAAGTATCTTCTCAATAATCCGGGGGTAAGGGGGTTTTGCGCGCGGCGGGGCCGCGCGCAAAACCCCCTCCGCCCCCACTTTTTGAAAAGTTACGTGGCGAATCTGCTTTGTGTGGCAAGGGAGCGATGCGCATGAAGTTGAGGTAGTGGACTACCACTGAAAGGCGAAGAAACATGGCAGAGCGAAAGTTACCTCCCATCCATCCGGGTGAAGTGCTCCTCGAAGAGTTCCTCAAACCACTCAACTTAAGTCAGTATCGAATCGCCAAAGACATTGGTGTTTCTCCCCGTCGCATCAATGAAATCGTGCAGGGCAAGCGATCCATCACGCCAGATACGGCATTGCGCCTGTCTCGCTACTTTGGACTTTCCGAACGATTCTGGCTTAATCTACGAACCCGGTATGATCTGGAGGTAGAGAAAGATCGGCTTGCCGATCGTTTGCAGCATGAAGTATGTGTCTACACTGCGGCCTAAATTGATGACCGCGCCTGCCCAACAAGCGGTTGCAGGGGACGGGCGCTGAACTGGCTGTCCGGGATTGATCGATCCATCAGGATCGATCTTATACAGTGTGCATTGGCCGCTCGGTGGGCTGTTCGAAAAAGCCGCTGCGCGCGCCGCGTCAGGATCCGACAGTAACTCAACCGGAGGATGACGCCAGCTCACGCTGCCTCTGGGGCAACACGGCGAGCCCGCAGAATCCAGGCATACGTTGCTCAAGTGACGGCGTGATAGGTGATGCGTGAAG
>DOUV01000483.1 GCA_003520455.1 Chloroflexota bacterium
GGCCTTTGCCGCGGGGATCGAGCGCCTGGGCTACCGCGTGACGCACGTCGTCCAGACCAACATCGTCATCTTCGAACAACCGGCAGGTGGGCTAAGCCCTGCCGAGTGCTCGGCACGCTGGCAAGAGCAGGGCGTGCTCATCAGCCCGATTGGCCGGCGCCAGTTCCGCGCCGTGACCCACTATGGCATCGAAGCGGGCGACATCGACCGGGCGCTGGAGATCATCGGGTCGACGTAAGCGGTAGCGGGTGGTTCCCGATAAGGAGAAGAGAGGGAGGCCACATTCCATGCGGGCCTTCCCCTCTTTGCCAGGTTCGCCTTTACTCGGCCAATCGCGCCGGAGTCTCCAGACATTTGATGAGCGCCTGAAGAAAAGCGGCCGCCGGCGCCCCGTCCACGACCCGATGATCGAAGGTCAGACTGAGCGTCATCGTCTGCCGCCACAGCAGACCCCCATTGCGCCTGGTGGGTTTCTCGAAAATCCGCCCGACCCCAAGAATAGCGACCTCCGGGGGGTTGATGATGGGGGTGAAGGCGTCTACTCCGTACACTCCCAGGTTGGTCACGGTGAAGGTACTCCCGGTCACCTCCGCGGGGGTCAATGTCCCTTCTCGAGCCTGCTGAGCCAGCCGCCGGGTCTCCTGAGCGATCTCCCCCAGCGTTTTCTGGCCGGCATTCCGTACCACCGGTACGATCAGTCCGTCTTCCAGGGAGACGGCGACGCCGATATGGGATTCTGGCACAAGGCGAATGTCCTCGCCCTCCACCCTCGCATTCAGTCGGGGATGCGCTTTCAACGTGAAGGCAACCGCCTTGATCACCAGGTCAGTGTACGTCAGGTCGAATTGCTGTTTGAGTTCCTCCCGTTGCTTCACCAGGTCGGTTACGTCGGCCTCGGCTGTCAGGGTCACCTGCGCCATTGTCTGCAGGCTCTCGTGCAGGCGCCGGGCAATCACTCCGCGTACGCCGGTCAACGAGACGGTCTCCGGTGTGGGGGCCTCCGCCTCTTCGATGGCCCGGCGCACATCCGCCTCCGTGATACGACCAACCGGTCCGCTGCCCCGAACCTGGCTCAAGTCGATGCCGTGTTCCGTCGCCAGACGACGAGCACGCGGCTCGACCTGGGCGGGAGGGGGCGGTGGCGCCGCCTGGCCCTCAATCGCCCGGCGCACATCCTGGTCGGTAATTCGCCCGCCTGACCCACTCCCCTGGATCTGGCTCAGATCGATCCCGTGTTCCCTGGCCAGGCGGCGGGCAACGGGCGTCACCTGAATGCGCGTCTCTGCCTGGCGGGGCGGCGCGGGTGCCGGCGTTGGCGCCTCTCGTGGCGCCGCCCGTCCTTCTGGAAGAGCCTCGCCCGGTGCCACAATGAGGGCCAGGAGCTCCCGCACGGGCACCGTCGTGCCTTCAGGCACCAGGATGCGGCCCAGAACGCCGGAGGCAGGCGCCGGCATCACCTCGTTCACTTTGGCAGCTTCGACTTCGACTAAATCCTCCCCCTCTTGAACGGCGTCCCCCTCACGTTTGAGCCACCGTCCTACGGTGCCTTCTTGCATGCCCATACCCCACTGGGGAAGGCGAACTTCCGTTGCCATGATGATCCGGACCTCCGCAACTATGCTTTGTGCATTGTTCACTGTCACTCGGGGAACCGGCCTCCGAAGTGGGGGCCGGTTCCCGAGCCATTTACGCCATCGCCTGCCGAACGGCGGCGGCGATCCGCTCTTTGTTGGGATAGAGAGGTTGCTCCAGCGGAGGGCTGAACGGAATGTGCACGTCGGGCGTTGCTACCCGAGCGATTGGTGCTTTCATATTCCAGAATCCCTCCTCGGCGACGATCGCGGCAATCTCGCTTGCCGCACTGCAGGTTTTGTGGGCGGGGTCGGCCACGACGAGCCGGCCGGTCTTTTCAACCGACTTCAGGATGGTCCCCTGATCCAGTGGTACCAGACTGCGAGGATCTACCACCTCTACAGAGATGCCCTCACCGGCCAACTCTTCGGCGGCAGCCAAGGCCTGGGGGAGGGCCCCGGCGATGGCTACGACGGTGACATCATTCCCCTCCCGCTTCACGTCGGCCTGGCCGAGCGGGATCAGGTACTCTTCTTCCGGCACCGAGCCTTTCGTGGCCCAGAGCGTCCCATCTTCAAAGCACATCACCGGGTCGTCGTCACGGATAGCTGTTTTGAGCAGGCCTTTGACATCGTAAGGGGTGGTCGGGGCGATGATCTTGAGGCCGGGCATGTTCATGAACATCGGGTAGGGCCGGTCAGAGTGCTGGGCGGCGTTGCTGCCCCCGTAGAACATCGCGGCGCGGAGGACGACCGGGATCTTGGCCTGACCACCGTACATGTAGGTGCCCTTGGCCACGATACTGACGAGTTGGTCCATCGCGACGTAGAGGAAGCTCGCGATCGTATAGTCTACGATCGGCCGGAGGCCAACCATCGCGGCGCCGGCCGCCGCCCCGGTAAAGCCATTCTCAGAGAGAGGAGTGTTCCGCACCCGGTCCCGCCCGAATTCCTCCACGAAGCCGCCAGTGGTCCCGAAGACGTTCGCCTCGATATCTTCCCCCATGATTATCACGTGCGGGTCCCGCTGCATTTCCTCCCGCTGAGCCTCGTAGATCGCTTGCAGGTAAGTGAGCTCGCGCATCGCTATCTTCCTTTCCTGTCTCCAGGTCTAAGAGCGAACAGGGATGGGATTGGCGTACAGACCCTCGAACGCCTCTGCCGGCTCGGGGAAGGGGCTTTGCCGGGCAAACTCGACCGCCTCTTCCACCTCCGTGCGGACCTGAGCCTCGAGTCTATCTGCTTCCGCCTCGGTGAGCACGCCCTGGTCAATGAGCGTCCTGCGGAAATTTGGAATCGGATCGCGCTTCTTCCACTCGGCGATCTCCTCTGGGGTGCGATAATTGGCGGTGACGACCAACCCCTCGGCATGCTCCATATAGCGATATGTTTTCGCTTCAATGAGGGACGGACCCTCACCGGCTCGGGCTCGTTTGACCGCTTCGCTCACCGCCTCATACACGGCGATGGGGTCCTGCCCATCGACGACAACGCCCGGCATATTGTGGGCTTTGGCCCGCTCAGCGATGTCCTTGACGGCCACCGAGTAGGATGCGGGCGTACTGACAGCATACTGGTTGTTCTCGCAGAGGTAGATCACAGGCAGCGACCAGATGGACGCCAGGTTAAGCCCCTCGTGGAAAGCACCCTCGTTGGATGCGCCATCCCCGAAGAAGCACAGGCATACCCGGTCGGTTCCCAGCGTCTTGGCACCCAACGCAGCGCCCGCTGCGACCGGGATCCCGGACCCCACGATGCTGGTCTCGCCGACGCTCCCGACGCCGAAGTCGGCCAGGTGCATCGAGCCGCCCTTGCCTTTGTTGACGCCGGTGCGCTTGCCCAATAGCTCGGCCATCAGGCCCTTCAGACTGGCGCCTTTCCCGATCGGATGCCCGTGCGAGCGGTGGTTCCCGACCATATAGTCGTCTTCGCGGAGGGCCATACAGGCGCCCACGACCTCGGCCTCCTGGCCGATGGTGGTATGCACGGCCCCAGGGACCTCTCCCTTTCTCACCAGCCCCACCGCCGTCTCATCGAAAGCACGGATACGCAACATCCGCCGGTACATCTCAGTGAGTTGCTCCTTCGTTAGACTCATTGTGACCTCCCTTCAGGCATGCTGAACAAACATTGCTCTCACGCTGACAGACGGATCGTTTGGAGGGTGCCTTTCAATTTATGCGTCTCGCCTCCTTTCTCAGCCTGGTAGAGCGGCATCTGGCCTCGGCTGTGCGGTTTGCTCGAACGCCGTTGAAGTCGTCGGAACGGGCGGCTCGCGGGGTCGTCAGTCAGCATCTCTCGCGAGACCGTGACGGTTGACGAACCAGGGATCGTCGGAGTGATCGATTCGTGGGGCCGTCACTCAGGGGAGGGAACGAAGGTTGTAGAAACGGCTTGCGAGATCTTCGGCTGTATTGAAGCACCAACTGCAACCTGTTTTCCCGTGCAGGCTCATGACAGGCGAATACCGACAGGGAATCAGCCTCACGCGGAGACGCGATTTCCTCACAGGCTTCTCGACACCAAAGCAGGAGCGCGCCGGGCCCGGTTCCCCGATGCGGCCAAAGGCGTGGTTTTCAGCGATGAAAGATCGGATGGCTTCGTTGGAAGTGCGTGCGTTTACAGTACAGGGAAAGTTCGCCGTTGTCGCTCGAAGGAACACCTATAAAGTATTAGCACCGGCAACGGTCGGTGTCAATTCCGCCGGAGACACACATGCCGGGCTGCCTCTGGAGGAGCGGAACTGGCTTGTCCCTTCATTGCGAACGACAGGCTTGCCAGCGTCGTCCCCTTTCATGGCTCGGCCGGCAGTAGCCGTTTGACGAAGCCAGTCTTCGCCGCCAGACTGATTGTCGACGGCCCTGGATGCGCTGATCGACGGTGAGCATCAAGTGCCGAATCAGCCACGCAGGATGAAAACCGCCTTTCCTGCTACTCCTTCCGAGGAGAGCGAAGTGAGCGTCGATCTTTCGGCGGTACCAGGGCTTGAACTCCCTGGCTAAGCGCTCAGAGCGGCTCAAGCCGACGGCTGTCGAGGCGGGGCAGTCCGCGTATGAAGGTCCACAGTCAGCGGTTCAGACCGCCCGCCTCGCTTACTCGATTTGCGCAGCAACGCGGGAGGTGAAAAGATGGACAAGAACGATCGGTATATTCCAGCCTTGGGACACGAGCGCCTGACGCCCTTGTACGACCCGCTGCTTCGATGGATCATACGGGAATCCAGATTCAAGACCCGCCTGGTAGAACAGGCGCACGTCGAGGCGGGGCAGCGCGTTCTCGATTTGGGCTGCGGGACGGGAACCCTAACAATCCTGGTCAAGCAGGCTCATCCTGAAGCGGAGGTCATCGGACTTGATGGAGATCGGGCGGTTCTTGAAATTGCTCGGGCGAAGGCAGCAAAGGCAGACGTCGCCGTTTTCTGGACTCAGGGGATGGCGTTTCAACTCCCGTACGCTGACAATTCCTTTGACCGCATTCTTTCAGGCCTTGTTTTCCATCATTTAACGACGGAGAATAAACGTCGCACGTTCAGGGAGATCTTTCGGGTACTTCGGCCGGGTGGGGAGTTGCACGTGGCTGACTTCGGCAGGCCACACAATGCTGGAGCGTACTTCATCTCTCTGTTGGTGGGTCGATTTGAAGAAGCCACGGCGAACGTACGCGGATTACTGCCTGAGATGTTCCGCGAAGCTGGTTTGAGTCGGGTCGCTGAGACCAATCGATTTATGACGGTCGTGGGCACGATCTCGTTGTATGAAGCGCGGAGGTCGTGATCCCGCTTGCCAGTGTATCACTCACCAACCGGCTCCGCCGGATCATCGCGAAGCGGAGCGCTTCTTCCGCCGCATGCAGGCTCCAAGAGTGGGCGCCGGGGACCACGATCATGTTCCTCGGAGGACAGTGTCCGCTGCGGGCCCGAACGTCTTGAAGGCGAGGGCGGCTGCGCCGAGCAGCCCCGCATCGTCGCCGAGGGCCGCCAGGACGATATCGTAGGCGCCGCGGTAGGCCTCGAGCACGCGTTCGTTGGCGGCCTGTCGCATTGGCTCCAACAGGAGGTCGCCCGCGTTGGAAACGCCCCCGCCGATGACGAAACGTTGGGGCGCAAAGGTATGGACCAGGGTCGCGATCCCCATGCCGATGAAGGTGCCGGCCTCCTCCAGAATCCGGATCGAGAGCGCATCGCCCTCGCGGGCAGCGACAACGATCTGCTCGGTGCCGATGATTCCGTCCACTGCCTGGACGCTGCTTGGGAACCCGGCCCGCAGCAGTCCGGCCATGCGCCGCGCGATGGCCGGCCCCGAGCCCAACGCTTCGAGGTGGCCGCGCAGCCCGCAGCCACACTGCGGCCCATCTGGGACGATCAACATGTGGCCAAGCTCGGCGGCCAGCCCGCGCTGGCCGAGGAGCAGGTGGTCGTGGGTGATGACGCCGCCACCGATCCCAGTGCTGATCGTGAGGTAGATCATCTCGCTGTACCCAACCCCGGCGCCAAAGGTGTGCTCGCCCAGCGCGGCCAGGTTGGCGTCGTTCCCCAGGGCGACGGGGATGTCGGCTCGCTCACTCAGGATCTGTGCCAGAGGCACGACTCCCCAGCCAGGAAGGTTGGGTGGGTCGTGGATTGTGCCTCTGATCTGGTCGACCGGCCCCGGCGCCGCGACGCCCACACCGAGCAAGGTCTCAGGCGGAGCCTTCCCGGCGACGTCTGTAATGGCCCGAGCCAGATTGGTGAAGACCACCTCTGGTCCCCGAGTGGCCTCGGTCCGGCGCTTAACATGCTCGACGACCTGGCCCGAGGCATCGACCAAAGCCGCACGCAGGTGGGTGCCGCCGAAATCGACAGCAATGACGAAATCAGCCATGGTGTCTCCTGAAAAACATGAATGGTTGGCGACCGGAGACGATCAGGTAGCAAGGAGTAACGAGCGGTACGTTTCTCCCCTGCTTCTCCATTGTAGCTGGCGTCGCAGGAGCCTTTTTGCTGCCTGCTGCTTGCTCCTTGTGGAGTCGCGACGCGGCTCTCAAGCTAACGCTTGCCAGAGCCGCTTGACGTACGCTTGAGCCGCGGGCGTGTAGCGCAGATCGGGCGTGCGCGGCCGCGGCAGTTCGATCGGCACGTTGGCGACGATCCGCCCCGGGCGCCGGCTCAGGGCCAGTACGCGATCGGCCACAAAGACAGCCTCGCCAATGTCGTGGGTCACCAGCGCCACCGTGGGGCGGCGGGCCTCCCAGAGCCGCAATAGCTCCAGGTTGAGTTCGCCCCGCAGAATCACGTCGAGTGCCCCGAAGGGTTCGTCCAGCAGGAGCAGCCGCGG
>DOUV01000832.1 GCA_003520455.1 Chloroflexota bacterium
CCACGATGTCTTGAAGGATGACATTTATCGATTACGATAAGGGGGCTTCATCGAAACCTGTCCAGCAGGTTAATAAGGAGATCATGACTGTGAACCGAAAAGCCGCCATGGCCGCCGTCCGTGCCAATCCACGCGATGCCGATGCCTGGACTACGTTGGGCCACGTCATGGCTATGGAGGGGGAGCGTGACAAAGCCCGCGAGTGTTATCAGCGTGCTCTCGCTCTCGTCCCTGATCACCCGGCTGCCGCCACCGGCCTGGCGAACCTTGACGCCTCGTCGCTCCCCCTGCGGCTCCAGCGCGCCGAAGAAATGCCGACCTCGCCTCCCCCACACCCGGGCGCCCACCACAATGTCGAAGCAGCACGCCCGGCGGCAGGCCGGGGAAGCAGCACGCCCGGCAGGGTCAAGATAGGTTTTGTCGGTCTTTTTCTTGCGTTGTCCTGCATGTTGATGTTTGGTCTGCTGCTCGTGCTTGACGACAGTTCCACAGGCTCCACAAGCTCCATATTCAGGACACAGTCACAGACCGTCACGACTTCCAAAGGCACTTTTACTATCCCTGGGACCGCCTACATTGACGGGCGTGATGAGGACCCATCGGGCACGCTGATCACTTACAGTCCGATAAACGTCTGGAGTAAGGCAAGGGGGTTGCGCGAATCGAGGTGTATGCTCCCGCATGGTACAGAGGTCCAGGTTACCGATTATTGGCAGGAAGACTTTTTCCGCTCCTTCTATGTTGAAACTCCAGCCTGCAAAGGGTGGGTGAACTACGGCTTCCTAAGTCCTACGGATCACGAAGCGGTCGGACCAATAAGGTGAGCCAAGAGAGGAGTGTAAGGGCGGAGGACACCAGCTAAACTAACACCCTTCCGATAGGGATTGAGCACACGTTGTTGATATTGTCCAATAGCTTCACTAATCCAGTTTTAGATAATGCAACTCTGCTTCTGTAAAAGCTGAAGGGTGGCCTGAGAGTCCAAGCCGGTGTCAGGTTGCTGGAAAGGTCAAGTAGGCTCTCCCCGTAAACCACTCTTCACTGATTTCGATCAGGATGGCGGTAATCAGCCGCAGGCAGGCGCTTTCGTTGGGAAAGATGCCGACGACGCGGGAGCGACGGCGAATCTCGCGATTGAGGCGCTCGACGCCATTGGTGGTACGCAGGAGCCGGCGATGGGCCTCGGGAAAGGCAAAGACGGTCAACCCCTCCGGGATGTTGGCTTCCAGCCAGGTGGCCAGCTTGGGTGCGCTTTTAGCATCCTGCTGGACGGTCCTGGCCAGGAGCCGATCCGCCTCGGCGCGATCACGGGCATTGAAGATGGCCCGAATATCGGCGGCCACCTCAGCTTTGAGTTCCTGGCGTGGCCCATCCGCCTGAGCGTTGTGGTGCCGGTGAAATTGACAGCCCTGCCAGGGGACCCCTCCGAAGACGGCGCGCCGAGCGGCTGTGAGCCCCTCGTGGGCATCGCTGACGATCAATTCGACCCCCCGCCGGCCGCGATCCACCAGGCGCTGCAGGAAGGGGCGCCAGTGGACTTCCGCTTCGCTCAGACTCACCGCCACGCCCAAGACCTGGCGCTTGCCGGCCCGGTCGACCCCGGTGGCAAGCAAGACGGCCTCATCACGGACCGCCCCATCCACCCGGACCTGCTCGTAGCGCGCGTCCAAGTACAAGGAGACGATCGCCCCCAACGGGCGCCTCCGCCACGCCTCCAACGCCGTGTCCAACGGCTGGGCCGCGCGGCTCACCGGCATCGAACTGAGTGCCACGCCGCACAGCTGCTCGGTGATCGCCGCGACCTTGCGTGTCGAGACCCCCGGCACCTCCATCTCGGCCAAGGCCAGCGTCAAGGCCCGCTCGCTCCGCAGCCCTTTCTCCAGGGCACTCGGGGAGAAGCCGCCTGCACGCACCGGCGGCACGTCAAAGGTGATTTCCCCCACGCGCGTCTTCACCGTTTTCGGTGTGGAGCCGTTCGCATGCCCCTGTCGCTCGGCCGACCGCTCATCCGGCTCCACGCCAAGGGGCTGTTGCCGTTCTGCACGCATCGCCAGGTTGATCACGGTGCGGATCAGCTCCGGCAGCGTGTCCAATCCGTCAGCCGCGATTTGTTCAAGCAGTGCTTCCGGTATGCTATCCTCTCGCTCGTAGGCCATGTCGGGTTCTCCTTTCGTGTTTGGCGACTCACAGGATACCCCATGGCCTACGCCTTTTCTAGCCGGCGGGCCTCAATTTTACAGAGCGGATGTTACACTATCCGAGGAGGGGGCGCACGATGGGCAGAACACCACGGAAATTCAGTCCAGAGTTCAAGGTGAAGCTGGTGCTGGCAGTGCTGAAAGGCACGAGCAGCGCGGGCGAAATCTGTCGAACGTACAAGCTGAAACCCGACCTGGTGACCCGCTGGAAGCAGGAGTTTCGAGAGAACGCCGAGCGGGCGTTCGAGCGCGACAGCGATCGGGAACGGGAACAGGCGCGGATCGCGGAGTTGGAACGCCTGATGGGGCGGCTGACGCTGGAGTTGGAGGTGGCCAACAAAGCCTCGAGCATCTTGAGCCAACGCGCGAAGAGCGACGGGAGCTCGTCGTCATGCTGGGGGCTGACGATCCAGTCCGGACGGTCTGTGAGGTGGTGGGCCTCTCCCGCAGCAGCGACTCCTACCAGGGCCACGCGGTGACGGACGCGGACGAAGCACTGGCCAAGGCGATTCAAGCGGTGGCGGTGGAGTGGCCGACCGATGGCTCTCGGCGCGTGACAGTTCAATTGCGACCCGCAGGCTACCGGACGAACAGCAAGCGCGGGCGCCGCGTGATGCACGAACTGAAGCTGGTCGGTCAGGCCCCGAAGCGGCGGATTCGCACCACCGACGCGGCGCCCGACTTCGGCCGCTCCCCCAACCTCGTCGAGGCGCTCCAGATCACATCTCCTAATGCGGTCTGGGTCGGAGACATCACCGACGTGCGGCTGGCCGACCGCTTCGTCTCCCTGGCCGTGCTCATGGACGTCTTCACCCGCATGATCCGCGGCTGGGAATTGAGCCGTTCGCTCGACCAGAGCTTGACCCTGACCGCCTTGGAACGCGCCCGCCACGACGGGGCGCCCACAATCCATCATTCCGACCAGGGCGTCCAGGACGCTGCCAGCGCCTATGTTGACTGCTTGCATCGCCAGGGCGTCTCCATCAGCATGGCTGCTCTCGGCACGCCTGAAGAAAACGGCTACGCCGAGCGCCTGATGCGCACCATCAAAGAGAAAGAGGTCAATCTCTCCGACTACGCCGATTTTCAGGACGCTTACCGTCAGATCGGCCGCTTCCTCGATGACGTCTATTCGCACAAACGCATTCACTCGGCCCTCGGCTCTCTCACACCTGCCGAGTTTCAAGACCAATGGGCTGCCGAACACACGTTCGGCTCATCCCCTTAACTGGCCCGTTTTCGTGTCCAGTTTTCGGGGCGCAGTACACTGGATGAGCGACTTGTCGACCAGTTGCATGAGGATGGGCAGCACCTCTTCCGGTGCTATGGACTCGCCGGTATCCGGCGCACTATCGTCGCCTGCGCACACCGACTCGGCGGCGTCGACGGTCCACTCGGCGGGGAAGATCGCAAGGCGGCGGAAGACGATTTGCTGGCGTGCGTCGAGCAGAGTGTAACTTCAGTCGAGGAGCGCTTCTAGCGTTTGGTGGCGGGGCAGGGCGGTGCGGTCGCCCGACGTGAGGAGTCGAAAGCGCTGATCGAGCCGGGCCGCAAGCTGAGAGATGGAGAGTGCCCGCAAAGAAGCGGCAGCGAGCTCGAGGGCCAGCGGGATGCCGTCAAGGCGTATACACACCTGAGCCACAGCGTCTCCGGTTGTCTCTGTCAACGCGAAATCCTGGCTCGCGAGGCGGGCGCGGTCCACGAAGAGTTGGACCGCCTCAAAGTCGAGAAGCCTTGCGAAGTCAGCCGTCTCGTTGGGGTCGGGGAGGGAGAGCAGAGGCACCCTGAACATGCACTCGCCCCCCACGCCAAGAGGCTCACGGCTGGTGGCGAGCACGCACAAATCGGGACAAGCCGCAAGCAGCCCAGCGGCGAGGCGAGCACACTCATCCAGCAGGTGCTCGCAGTTGTCAAGCAGAAGCAGGGCATCCCGGGTGCGCAGAAAGTCGGTGAGCGCGTCGATGGGCGCTCGTTCCGGAGCCACTTCCACGCCGAGCACGCGGGCCACTGTCTCGGTGACGAGCTCTGGTCTGGAAAGGGGTGCCAGCTCCACCAGGAAGATACCGCCGGGGAAATCTCGATTGAGTGTGGCAGCAGCCTCAAGGGCGAGCCGAGTCTTCCCTGAACCCCCGGCGCCTGTCAGTGTGACTAACCTTCGTTCTCGAAGCAAGCGCTTCAATTCAGTCAATTCTACGTCACGACCAATAAAGCTTGTCAGTTGGTGCGGTAACTTCTGAGGGGAGCAATTGTGGGCCGTTCCTCGACTCATACCGGCCGTGCCCCTTCTCTGCATCTCAGCACTTCGTACGCGAGTACCTTGGCACAAGCGCAAAAAGGAAGACTAGAACGGGCTCAACAGTGCGATTGAGACAATCATAGCATACCTTGCGTCCGTTAGAGGAGAAGATTTCAACCCCTGGGCGTTTTTCTGACAGGCTCGCAGACCCCCTGCGGTATGCTGGAATTGAAGACACCCAGCCATACCTGAAAGGAGAGTCTCCCTTGCACCAACAATTGTACCATAATCTTTGCGCCAGGCTACGTCCGCTGTTACCGAGGGCGGTCAAAGCCTCAGTTGAGAAATCAAGCGCTGATAACCCAGGCGTTGGCCGTAAGCCAAGACGGTCAGAGGGGTCAGTCCTACGCTTCAGGCAGGCCAAGAGCATCTCGGCGCGCTTCCCATGGCGGGAGTCGGCAGGGCGGCCATCAGGGCCCGGTGCAAGTCACCCCTATTCATATATGAAATAGGTTGACATCAGTCACGGAATCCATACACTAGATCGATGGGAGCCAGTTCTGCTTCGCTCTTTTCATCACGCTCCCCGCTTGTACTCGGCGCCTTCCACGTTGATGCCCTCTGCCTTACCCCTAGCAGGGTCATTCGCTTCACACCATTTTCCCTTTACCTCAGCACTTGTTCAAGCCGCCGGCGCACTCGACGGCCCGTACCGGGTGCGGCGATCGACAGTGCGTACGTACGACGGCTTGCGACGAGTGCCTTGACATCGCGATCAGCATCCTCCCAGGAGGTGTACGTCGCATGAGCAACGCGGGCAGTTCGGCCACCCCAATCATCAGCCTTCCAAAGGGCGGCGGCGCCCTGCAAGGGATCGGCGAGAAGTTCGCGCCGGATCTTCACACAGGTACCGGAAACTTCACCGTCCCCATCGTCCTCCCTCCAGGCCGGAACGGCCTGCAGCCCATGCTGAACCTGGTCTACAGCACAGGAAACGGCAACGGGCTTTTCGGGTTGGGCTGGGCGCTCAGCCTCCCCGGCGTGAGCCGCAAGACGTCCAAGGGCGTCCCCCGCTACGACGACGCCCACGACGTGTTTGTCCTCGCGGGCGCCGAAGATCTCGTCCGCATGACGGGCACCTGTCCGGGCCGCGTGCGCTACATGCCCCGGACCGAGGGGTCGTTCAGCCGCATCGAGCACGTCTGCGGTCCAGATGACGATTACTGGCAAGTGCAGAGCCGGGATGGGCTCACCAGCTTCTACGGCACCCCGCGCCCCCTCGCCCCTCCGCCGGGCTGGAGAGATCCCGCGATCATCACGAAACCTGCCGCCGAGCGGCGCGCGGTCTTCGCGTGGAAGCTCGCGCAGACCCGCGACCCGTTCGGGAACCAGATCCAGTATCAGTACGGCCTTCGGGACGTGGGCCAGGCTGATGGGCACACCTGGGACCAGCCCCTGCTGAGCCTGATCCGCTACGCCGAGCACGGCGACCCGGCCGACCCTGAATTTCTGGTCTGGGTCCGGTTCGAGTACGAGCCTCGCCCCAACGACCCCATCTCCGACTATCGCGCCGGCTTCGAGATCCGCACCACCCAACGCTGCAAGCGCATCCTGATCGAGACCCACGCCGACGCCGCCCGCCCGGTCCGCGAGTACGCCTTCGAGTACGAACCCGACCCGTGGAACGGCGTCTCACTCCTCAAGCGCGTGCGCCTGACCGGCTTCGACGACGGCGGCCAGCCGGTCCCGGAGTTGCCCGCGCTCGATCTGGGCTATACCGCATTCGAGCCGCAGAAGCGGCGCTTCGCGCCGCTCACCGGGAGCGACCTCCCCGCCCAGGCGCTCAGCAGCCCGGACCTGGCGCTGGTGGATCTCTTCGGCCAGGGTCTGCCGGACCTTCTGGAGATGAACGGGACAGTCCGCTACTGGCGCAACCGGGGCAACGGGCGCTTCGACCTTCCACGCCCTATGCGCGACGCGCCGGCCGGCCTGGGCCTGGCCGACCCGGGCGTCCAACTCGTGGATGCCAATGGCGATGGCCGGTCCGATCTCCTCGTGACCAGGCCAGGACTGGCGGGGTACTTCCCGCTTCAATTCGGTGGCTTGTGGGACCGAAAGGCGTTTCGCCGCTACCAGGTCGCGCCGAGCTTCAGCCTCCAGGACCCGCGCGTCCGGCTCGTCGACCTGGATGGGGACGGCGTCACCGACGCCATCCGCTCGGGGACCCGGCTGGAGTGCTTCTTCAACGACCCGCACACCGGGTGGAATGGGACGCACGAGGTCGAGCGCAAGGCCCTGGCGGATTTTCCGGACATCGACTTCGCCGATCCGCGGGTCCACTGGGCCGATATGACGGGCGACGGCCTCCAGGACCTCGTGCTCGTCTACGACGGCAACATCGAGTACTGGCCCAACCTCGGCCGGGGGGCCTGGGGACCGCGCCTGCACATGCGTTTCAGTCCGCACTTCCCCTATGGCTACGACCCGACGCGCATCCTCGTCGGCGATGTGGACGGCGACGGAGCGGCCGATCTGGTCTATGTGGACGATCGCCGCGTCTTGCTCTGGTTGAACCACTCTGGCAATGCGTGGAGCGAAGAGCCGGTTACAATCGAGGGCACGCCGCCGGTCACCAACATCGACGCCGTCCGGCTGGCTGACGTGCTGGGTCGAGGGGTCAGCGGTGTCTTGTGGAGCACGAACGCGCCGGGGTCGGCGCACCACACGCTGTGGTTCCTCGACCTTACGGGTGGAAGGAAGCCATATCTCCTCGACTCGATCGAGAATCACATCGGTGCGCTGACCCGGATCGAGTATGCGCCCTCGACCGAGTTTTACGTTGCCGACGAGCGCGACCCTCGGTCGCGCTGGCGCACACCGCTGCCGTTTCCGGTTCAGGTCGTCAAATCCGTGGAGACGATTGACCGAGTCTCGGGCGGCAAGCTCACCACGCAGTACCGCTACCATCACGGCTACTGGGACGGCGCCGAGCGCGAGTTCCGCGGCTTCGGCATGGTCGAGCAACTCGACACCCAGACGTTCGCCGACTACAGCCGTCCCGGCCTGGCGGGGCAGCGGTTTGCGCCCGTCGCCGAGCGCCACTTCTCGCCACCGACCCTGACCAAGACCTGGTTTCACCAGGGAGCGGTCGGGGATGAGACGGGTGAGTGGGCCGAGTTGGACTATAGCGCCGAGTATTGGGAGGAGGATGCGCAACTCCTCGGGCAGGCGGAGGGCATCAATGCCGTCCTCGCCACATTCCCGCAGACACCCGAGAGCCGGCGTGCCAGGCGCGACGCGCTGCGTGCCCTGCGCGGCACCGTCCTGCGCACCGAGCTGTACGCCCTCGACGATTCTCCCTCCGCCCGCCGGCCGTACACCGTGACTGAGCACGCGTATGGGCTGTGCGAGGTCGTTCTGGAGAACGGCGCGGCGCGCCTGAGATGCGGCGGCCCCGGTG
>DOUV01000671.1 GCA_003520455.1 Chloroflexota bacterium
TGGTTCGCGGCAGGTGCCCGCCTTGATCATCGCCGTCGGCGCGCTGTGGGCCAGCACGGCCCCTCCCAGACTTCGGAAGTCTGGCGCCTTGACCGGCGCTCTGGCGCCCCGTCGCGTCACCCGGCCGCCCTGCGAAGTGCAAGTTCGTTCTTGAGTTCTACGTCGTTTCACATTCTAGCTTCACGGAGAACTTTTCGTGTTCGACGACACACAGCGATTGATCATCGTCACTGCGCACCCCGACGACCTCGAGACCATCTGTGGCGGCAGCGTCGCGCTGCTGGCCCGGCGCGGGGTCGCGATCATGCAAGTCCTTTGCACCAGCGGCAACATCGGCACACAGGACCCCATTCGCTTCACGCGCGAGAGCCTGGCCGCCAGCCGCCAGGCGGAGACGCTGGCGGCTGCCAGGGTTCTCGGCATCCAGGAGACGGTCTTCCTCGGACGCAACGATGGCGAGCTGGTTGCGGACCTGCCCCTGCGGGCCGAGATTGCCGGCCTCTACCGGCGCTTCCAGCCCGACACCCTCTGGACGTTCGATCCCTGGTGGCCCGGCCAGGCCCACCCCGACCACCGCGCTGCGGGCCGCGCCGCCATCGACGCCTATATGCCGGCCAAGATGCCGCTCTACCACCCCGAGCAACTCACCGACGGCATCCAGGTCAACACCGCGCTCAACAAGGTCTATCTGTTCGGCGGGACCGTCAACGACGACCTCTTCGCCGACGTCACCGGCGTCTGGGACATCAAGATCGCCGCCGTGCGCGAGCACACCAGCCAGTTCGGGGACGGCGCCGAGGCCATCGAGTGGCTCGAAAAGTGGGGCTCCGAGATCGGGGAGCGCGCCGGGGTGCGGTACGCGGAGGCGTTCCGGAAAATGGAGGTCTGGTAGCGCACAATCGCCGGGCGGTGCTACCGCCTCTCGAGGCGAGGGCCGATCCCGCTCTCCTGGAACCGACGAAGCGCTGCCGCCCGCAGTTGGAGACGAGACCGCGATGACCCACAAGGGCCCTGTGGAGGGAATCGCCAGGCTCCCGGTGACGGAGCCCCTGGCAACCGTCAAGCAAGTCCTGCTCGCTTGACTGTCTATCGTGAGGAAGCGCAATATGCCGCTCACCGTTTCCCGGCATGGATCCCTCCTGATCGTTGCCGTTCGGCCGCACCCCGCCCGAAGACCCACGAGGATCCACCAGACTCCCTCTGAACTGAATTATGCCCTTCCCCCTGAGCACCCCAACACGAGCGCCGACGAGCCCTCGCCCCATTCCCGCCACCGTGCTGGCGGATGCTTGTGTTCGGTGCAGGGTGCCCTATCGGGGAAACGACGCCCCGGCGTGCCCCGGCAGATGGGCAGAGGCATGCGCTATTTGATGGAGACGAAACCCGATGAGCGCCGGGCTGGTCATTATGAATCTTTCGTCATCGTGTTCCTTCCGGTTGCCGCTTGCAGATGTCATATTGGGCATCCATGCTCAATACTCCCAGGAGATTTCTTCCTGGCACGAACCATTCCGCAGCGATGCAACCCTACGCGCAGCTCGGGTAGTGTCCCGAGGATTTCGCAATTTCTGCCTCCCGAGAAGTGGCGCAGCGGGTGGCCTCTCGTGTGCGAAAGCAGCACCAGCATGGAGGGGCGCACGGCGTGCGCCCTGGCGGGGCACCTACCGAACCCGGAGCCGGCGATTGACCCGGCGGGGATACGCCCTGCGCCCCTCCACTCGACCACACCTCGGGGCCGGCGCTCACGGTTCTCGCCTGGCCTCGTCCTGCGAGAAGCGGCGCCACAGGTGACCTCTTTTTCGGGTCGTAACTTGAATTTGCCGCTATTTCCGGCGCACCGAGAAGCCCGCGAGAGGGTGGCTCCAATTGTGTGAACACGGCAAGGTACGACCCAACTTGAAAACTCTGGGCGAGCGAGTGGGGAAGGATCTCGCGCCAGTAGAAGCGAGACACTGCACTGGGCTCAGCATGAGATAGTGGGCCAGTCTCGTTGTAGGATGCAGGTTTTGGCACAAAACAACAAGCCCAATGCTGGTGGGCACTCGCCACGGGTGGTGCGAGCGCGCCGGCCCTCGTCGAGACGCACGATGCCCCGCCAGAGAACCGGCTCCAATGAATCAGGGCAATCAGAGTTTGACGCCACGAGGAAGACCCTACTCATGACCACCAAACCCGGTCCACGCTATATCCCAGCCACCGACACCACCATCGCTGATCTCGCTGCTGCTTCCCGGCCACTGCTGGATGAGATCACGCCGGGCATCTCGCGCCTGGTGGACGCGCTCGACTCGCTCGAGGCCATCAACATCGGTTCAGGCTCTGGCGCCGAGGAGCCGATGAGCGTGGGTCAGTACGCAGCTGATGATTGGTATGTCATCTTCGAGGTCGAACGGATCCAGGCGGTTTGGAAGTCCCTCGACCTGCTGGCGGGACTGGACGACAAGCTCTACCAAACGGGTCTCTATGAGACGGGTGCATACATCACCATCACCCTCTGCCAACCGGGCAGTTTCCAACTCCGGGGGCACAAAGTCGATCCGAACCTGATCGCCACCTGGATCGCTGAAGCGAAACCATGACCATCATCGCACGAATATTCCCCTGATTTGCGCCCCGCCGCTCTTAGTGCTCGTCAAGAACGACCTCCCCGCTGTTCGAGGATCGACTGAGCCGTCTGATCCCGGTTCCGCTGACCGGCAACAGTTCATCCCCTGGAGACGGCACCGGCGGCTCCGTGCTGACCGCCATTGGCGCCGGTGTATCGACGTCGGTCGGCGTTGGAGCCGGCGTGCCGGTTGCGGCCGGCGTCCGGGTGGCCGTAGCCGAGGCGGATTGCGCGGGATGGACCGCGCGCAAGGGGAAAACCAGGAGGCACTACGGTCCATCCCCACGCACGTGGGGAAAACCACCACAGCGGTTTATCCAATATCTTTATGTCAAGTTTTGCCTGAAATCACTGATCCAGGTGGGTGAAAACCTGTGGACCATTATCGCGGGTCTTCCGCATCTTCCGTTCTGAGCGCGTGCCACCTCCTCCCCGATCCCGGCCTGTTAGCAGTGCGTGGCCCGCTCGCCGGTGCCGCTCTCACTGGCTGGCCGCATGTGGCCCAGGCCAGAACAATGCCTCAGCGCCGCCCCTCCAGCGCCATTGCCACCGGCCTGGCCGCGTGTGGCCAATGCCAGAGCACCGCCTCAGCGCCGCCCCCACCGGCGCCT
>DOUV01000628.1 GCA_003520455.1 Chloroflexota bacterium
AGTGTGTCGCACCTCCGCCCCGGCCCCAGCGCACCGTATTCCAATAAGAGCGTAACAATGAAGTCTTCTGCCAGACTTTACGATCAGCCCACTGAGCAAAAGCAATACCAACATCATCCTGGAATGCTGGAAGGCCTGAAATCCTGATGAGGTCCACATCTTGCTTGAGGGCGGTGCAGTCCGGATGCGTCTGCCCTCCTGCGGCGACAAGTGGGGGATGGCTCTCCCTCACAGGCGTATCCTTTGTCGTTGAGAGGAGGGCAAAGCATCAGGAGACCATTCGCTGAGGCAGGCCAGCGGAACCGGGCCGGCACGGCTCGGGCAGCAGCATCTCCTCCGACGTGAGGAGGCAGGCATGACTTGGAGATCGGCAACCTGCGCTGAGCACACAAAAGGGAGCTCATCAGTGATAAGAGGAAGCGAGCAGCTATCGGAGCGACAGACACACAAGCAAGCACGCGTCCTGGCGCGGCCAAGGCCGCCGGTGGAAGCCGGGTCGCCTGGACTGCAATCGTTAGGGCTGGGGAGAGATCGCGATGGCCTCCTCTACGTGCCCGCCAGCTATCGAGTGGCCCGCCCGGCCCCATTGGTCCTGATGCTGCACGGCACGGGGGGCAACGCCCGTCACGGCCTGGCCCCCCTCCTGCCACTCGCCGATGAGGCCGGCTTCATCTTGCTCGCCCCAGACTCGCGGAACCAGACCTGGGATATTATCGAGCTCGAAGAGTACGGCCCCGACATCGCCTTTGTCGACCAGGCACTTGCGTACACGTTCAGCCGCTACGCCGTGGACCCGGCGCACATTGCCATCGAGGGCTTTTCCGACGGCGCCTCCTACGCGCTCTCAGTCGGGATCACCAACGGCGACCTGTTCACCCACAGCATCGCGTTCTCACCGGGGTTTATGGTGCCTGGGGGGCAGGCGGGCTCGCCCCGGATCTTCATCTCGCACGGGACCCGCGATCAGGTTCTGCCGGTCGATCGCACCAGCCGGCGGATCATGTCGCAACTGCGGCGGTCCGGCTACGACGTGTTCTACCACGAGTTCGACGGGCCGCACACGATTCCGCCTGGGAGTGTGCGTGAGGCCGTAGACTGGTTCACCGCGGAGCGTGGTTGAGGAGCGCACTTCGCGCCGGCCCGAAACTGCGCGGGTGCTGAGCAACATCAGCGCGCGACTGTTTTGCGCGGCCGAACCGCCCGGCTTATCCGGATGCCGGAGAGGATACCGGTTGGGCGACACCGGTGAGATGCCTGTGGAGCGCGACTGTGGCAAAGAACATAGCGAGCAAGAAGGGTAACGTCAGAAGATTCACGATCTCCCAGCTTGCCAGATACAGCACGGTTCCGGCCGAGAGTGAGGCAACCGCCTGGGTGGCAAATATCATAAAATCATTGGCGGCTTGCGCCTTGAAACGTTCTCCCGGACGGTAGCTCTCCGTCAAGAGAACCGTGCCTGCCACGAACATAAAATTCCAGCCAACCCCCAGCACAACCAGAGCGGCCCAGTAAGAGAGCAACTGGTGGCTGGTGAACCCGAGCAGTACGCAGGCGACGATCGTGATCACACCCGTCGCCATGACCTTCGTGACACCCCAGCGCCCGACAGTGTACCCCGAGAACAACGCTGGCAGGTACATTGCGATCACGTGGCTCTGAATCACCCTCGCCGTGGCACTCAATGAATGCCCATCGATCACGTGCATGCTAATCGGCGTGGCCGTCATCACAAAGCTCATCACACCGTAGCCAACAATGCCCGCCATCATCGCCACGACGAAGGTTGGCTGGGTCACCACCCGGCGAAGCGATCGTTCCCCACCAGTTGTTACTCCGTCCTGCACCGCACCCTCGCGCAAGAACAATAACAGAACAGCAACAACGATGTACAGGATCGCAAGAGTGCTAAAAGTAGCCGTGTACTGGCCGTAATCCAGCCAATCCCGGGTGATTCTCGCGATTTCTGGTCCCAGGTACCCCGCCACGACGCCACCGAGCAACACAAAGGACACAGCGTTGCCTACCCGGTGAGCGTCAACGCTCTCTGCCGCGGCGAACCGATACTGCTGGACGAAGGCCAGATTGCCACCGATAAACAGGGTCGCACCACAAAATAGCGCGAAGCTTTCGACTCCAATGGCATAAGCGGCTGCCAATGCGGCAACTGCTGATACCAGCGACGAAGCCGCGAACCCGGGCCGGCGCCCGATTTTCTTCATCACCAATGAGGCCGGGATCGTGAACAGCGCCGTGCCCACGACCATGGTCGCAATGGGCAGGGTTGCCCACGAAGGGGACGGAGCCAGCGCGCTACCGACGATTCCACCGACAAACACGATCACAGGAGCGCCTGACAGGCCCAGCGTCTGGCTCAGGCTCAAGAGAAAGACGTTACGGGGATACACCTGACCTTCTCCTCGGTAAAGCTGTTCTTTGGCCGGTGACGTCCGCGAAAAGGAGGGCACGGGATGAGGCTCTCACCATCCAAGTGAGAACCGACCTATCTCGATTCCATTGCGGTCGACCAAGCTGAAACTCCGGTGCCCCCACAGCTGCGGAGCGAAGTCTGCCTGACAGGCAGTTCCCGCTCTTGAGCCCGTTGGATACCTCGCATCCACTTCGAAGACTGTCTCTTCGTCGTCTCGCACGAAGAGGATCCCTCGAAACTCGCCGTTGGGCATAGTCGCCTCCTGATCCGCGCGCTCAAACAGCGCCATCACCGGGGAGTGGCTGGTGGACCGAGGCGCATCGCAAGGAGCGCGGTCGCCGGCGACGACGTTGGCCGATTCTCAGATTCAGCGCCATTGATAGTAGAGCAACTCGAGCCTCTCGAGCAAATCCTCGACCGTGGTGCCGCGCTGGTAGGCGTCCCGCAGCAACACGTCGAGTTCGCCGTAGAATTTCTGCAGGCCGAAGGGCACGACGACGACCTGGTCGTTTTCCACAGCGTCGGCGAACCCGGCAAGCAGTCGAGGGACGTCTCGAGCGCAAGGGGTCGCAAGAATGCAACCGAAGCAAGACGCCCGTTGGGGAGCAGGCGGGACGAGGGTGAAATCGCGACCACCCTTCTTGTTCCTTATCAGGAAGGCTTTTATAATCCCTGCCAGAATGGATCGTCCTGTCACAGTGATGTGACGACCACGACAGGAGACGTTTCTTGCGTGGACGCCATTCTCCGTGGGGCTGCGATCCCACCACCTCCTCTCGGCGAGCGCGATGTCTTCCGCAAAGGAAAAAGTGATGCCGCTCAACGAAGCCGACACCCGCGCCCAGTTGATCGATCCCAAACTCAATATCGCGGGCTGGACTCGGAGTCAGGTGACGCGCGAGCACTACTACCGGCCGGATTGGGCCTACACGGCCGGGCGGATCGTGTTGCGCGGCGACCGCGCCGAGCGCTTGCCCCCGTGTCGGATAGACTATCTTCTGCGCTACACCGATAGTTTTCCCATCGCCGTGGTCGAGGCGAAAGAAGAGAGCAAATCAGCCCTCGCTGGCCTCGAACAAACGAAAGGCTACGCTCGTGATTTGGGTCTCGCGTTTGCTTACGCGACCAATGGCGAGGATATTTGGGAGTGGGACGCCTTCACCAACACCACCCACCACATGGCCTCCTTCCCGAGTCCGGAGCAGTTGTGGCACCGCTGGCACCGGAACACCGGACTCGATGTCCCAGAGGCGCCGCCGATAGCCGAGCTTCGGCCGCTCTACAGCGCTGCGAGTGCTGCCGCCAAGCGGCGCAATCCACTGCTGCACCCCTACGCTCCACCGGAGGTAACCTATGGCAAGACACCGCGTTACTTCCAGGAGGTGGCAATCAAAGAGGTCTTGCTCCGTATGATGCAAGGCCAGAAGCGCATTCTGCTGACGATGGCGACGGGCACCGGCAAGACCTTCACCGCTTTCCAGACGGTCTGGAAACTGGTGAAATCAGGTTGGCTGTATCGGCGCAAGGAGGGCCAGCCAGGCCGAATCCTTTTTCTTGCCGACCGGGTCGTGCTTCGTGACCAGGCCTACAACGCCTTTAGCCCCTTTGCCAGCAGCGCCAGCGATCCACGCTTCCTGCTGGACGGCTCGCGGCGGCTGAGCCTGAACCGCGACTTCTACTTTGCCATCTACCAGACCCTATGGAACGAGGATGCACGGGGGCGGCGCCTCTTCGAAAAGTTCCCGCGCGATTTCTTCGACCTCGTCATCATCGACGAGGCCCACCGCTCGGGCTTCGGCACCTGGAAGGAGATCCTGGGTCACTTCGAGGGCGCCATCCACCTGGGTATGACGGCCACACCGAAGCAGGATGAGAACATCGATACCTACGCCTACTTCTGTGCAGAGGAACCCGCGATCCTGGTGGACGCCAAGGATCCCAGCAAAGGCGTCATTCGCTGTCCGGCCTACAGCTATAGCCTGGGCCGGGGCATCGAAGATGGTTTCCTCGCCACCTACAAGGTGCACCGGATCCGGACGAATCTAGACAAAGAGGGTCTCCTCATGCGCGAGGTGTTGGAGCAGGGAGCCGAGCTCTTTGTTCCGGACGGAGCCGAGATACGCCCCGAGTACGCCACGCCTCAATTCGAGCGCGAGATCAGGCTGCCCGACCGGACAGAGGCGATGGTCGAGCACCTGGCCGCGCTGCTACGTCGCTTCGGGCCAATGCACAAGACCATGGTATTCTGCGTTGACATCGACCACGCCCGACACGTCGAGATGCTCCTCAACAACGCCTTCAATGATCTCGGATATGGCGACGACTACGCTGTCGCGATTGTCAGCGAGGAGGGAGAGCAGGGCCGGCGGCGGCTCAAGCAATTCCAGGACAGTGACAAGCAGCTGCCCGTCGTTGCGACGACGGCCGAACTGCTCACCACGGGCGTGGACGTACCCTCGGTGCGCAACATCGTTTTCATGAAGACTCTCTCCTCACCGATTCTCTTTAAGCAGATCATTGGGCGCGGTACCCGCGTTGATTCCGACACGAACAAGCTTTGGTTTCGCATCATTGATTACACTGGCGCAACTCGTCTGCTAGACCCCCAGTGGGATAGGCCACCGAGTGCCGTAGCCGCGGCTCCGGCCGACTGCCCCCGGACTTCAGCCGTGATGGGCACGGTGCGCCTGGCGGAGAGCGGCGAGTTGCTGGTCGGTGCCAACGTAGCCTTGCAGGTAGCGCCCAATGAGCAGCGTGGTCCGATTCTCACCGACGTGCAGGGCAAATATCGCTTTGAGGCGCTGCCAGCCGGGTCTCTGACCCTCTACGCCAGCGGGCCGGGTTTGAACCGGCGCCAGTTGCAGGTGGTGACGCGGCCGGATGAGACTACAGTCGCCGATATCGAGCTGAAGCCAGCCAGGGAGAACCCGGGCAAGATCAAGGTCCAGGGATTGGAGGTGGCCATCGCCGATGAAGCCACTTTCATCGTCGAGGGCGTGAACGAGCCCATGTCCCTCGATGAGTACCTGGATTACAGTCGTGGCAAGCTCGCCGGCTTCGTGCCCAACTGGAGCAAGCTCCAATCGATCTGGCAAGACCCGGAGCAGCGCCGCGTGTTGCTGGGGCAGTTGGGCAAGGCGAGCATCCATGTGGATGTACTGGCCGAGGTACTAGAGGAGCCCAAGGCCGATCAGTTCGACCTCATCGCCCACCTGGCCTACGGCCGCCCGATCCGAACCCGCGGCCAGCGCGCGGAGGCTTTCCGTCAACGCGAGTGCGCCTGGTTGGAGGGTCAGTCGGCTCAGGCGAGGGAAGTGATCCTGGCCCTGCTGGACAAGTATGAGTTGGCCGGCCTCCTGGAGATGACTGATCCCCAGATCTTTCGAGTGCCGCCCTTCCGTGAGATGGGCGAGGTACGCGGTGTCGTGCAACGTTTCGGCGGCGACCCCAAACGTCTGCGAGAGACGTTGATCGAGTTGCAGCGGCGGTTGTACGCGGCGTAGAACCCCCTCACCGGCCCTCCCCCTGCCAGGGGGAGGGAGAACGGCTTTGTGGAGAATG
>DOUV01000219.1 GCA_003520455.1 Chloroflexota bacterium
CGGCGTGTCGCTGGTCGCCAGGCCCCGCAGTGCCGGTGGCAGTGGGAGGTGCGCTTTGAAGGGCGGCGTCGCCAGCAGCGCCAGGAGCGCGAACGCACTGATGAGGGCGGCGTTGACGGCCACCACGCTTCCTTTGGGCGTACCCAATTGGGGCGGGCCGGTCCCGCTCTTCCGTGCGGCCGCCAGCGCGAGCGCAAGGAGAGGTGGGAGGAGCAGAAAGAACCAGATGACGTAGCGTATCCCGCGGCTGGCCAGGAAGGCGAAGGCCCCGAACCAAAGCCAATCGCTGATTCGGAAAGCTCGCCGTTGCCAGACAAAGAGCCCGGCGGACGCGGCCAGCGCCGTGAAGAAGAGGCGCCCCTCAAGCGTCGCCAATGTCGGCGGGCGCCACTCGACGATGAACGTTTGACTGGGAGCGTCGGTGAGGAGGGTCCAAACATACCCGACGATCCCAAGCCCGCGCGGGTTGAAAGCCACCGCCACTGTTGCCAGCCCGGTCCAGAGGGCGAGGCGGCGCAGTGGGGGTGTCAGACGCTGCTGCTGGAGGAGCTCGCCCAGCCAGAGAAGGCCAGGCAACCCAAGACCGAGAACGAAGGCGCCGTGGAGGTTGGCCCACAGCGCCAGCAGGAGGGGTAAGGGCCAGAGCGGTGGTGGCGTGGCGATCGGTCTCGGGCCGGTGACGGCGCCTCGCCAGCGCCAGAGCAGTGCCAACTCCACGGCGAAGAGCGGCAGCGACAGGAGTTGGGGGCGAACGGCCCAATTGGTCACGGTTCCCGCCACGCCAGCGCCGGTCACAGCGGCTGCCAGCCGGAGGGTGCCTCGACTGGCCTCGGCGCTCAACGATAGCAGCACACCGCAGATGAACAGAAGCACGCCGACGCGCAGCCAGATCGCCCCGGCCGGTCCGCCGGCGGCCAGTGCGGCGTAGAGGATTATCTCGCTCAGCCAGCTCTGGTAGTGGTACGGCCGTCCGGTGGCGGTGTAGGAGAAGTGGTCGGTCGCCGGGATCGCACCGGTCGTGACAATCTCGCGGCCGACGGCGGCGTGCCACCAGAAGTCCCACGGTGCGAGGGGCAACAGGCCGGCGGTCGCCACGACAGTCGCCAACAGCAAGGCGACCCAGACGTGCTCGATGGTCGGCGAGAGGCGATGACTCACGGTGTGCTCAACTCGTAGATCGCGTAACTCCCATCCGGCGCGTGCCAGACTTCGGAGGTGTACCCGGTGAGGAAGCGAGTCAGCGCTTCTCTGAGGGCCGATGAGAGCGCCGGTTGGGATTGGTTCTCGAGAAAATCGACACCGGCCCAGAAGACGAGGACGTGGGTAACACCTTCCCCATGGAGGGTTCGCACGAGGGTGGCGATATCGCCGTGGGAGAGCCAGAGACGGTGGTCAAACTCATCGAGGATGATATCAGGGTCGGACGGCCGCCGCAGGTAGTAGGAGCGCGGCTCCCAGAGGAGTAGGACCCGGCTGGTGCTGGGAAGGTGGTTCACCTGCTCGGTCGCCGACCACAACGAACCAAGGTGGCCGGCCAGGTATTGCTCGGGTTGGTCGATGCCCAGAATCGCGGTTGCCGGGGCCGCGCTCGCCGTCTCGAGGGTCGCATCGATGGCGGTAAGCGTGAGAGCGACGCCGACGAGGAGGTTGAGCAAGCCTGCCGGCTGGAAGTGAGGCGTGGCGAGTGGGACCAGGGTCTCCCAGGCCCAGGCAATGACCGGACTCAGGAGGAGGAAGACGGGCAGAAGGAAACGACTCTGAGAGGTGGCAGCACTGTTGATCACGCCAACAATCCACGGGAGGGTGTGGATGGCGGCAACCGTAAGAAGCGCGCCGAGAACATCCCGCTCCGCTGCCTGGCCGTACTTTCGAGCGAGGAACCAGAATGCAAGTGGGAGGAGGGCCAGGAAGAGCGGGCCGCTGCGACCATCGTAGACCGCGATCCCATCGAGGCCGAGCGTGAGAGACCAGGGGAGTAAGACCAGCCTGCCCGGATCGAGGCCGATTCCAGTCCCCGCCGCAGCGAAAGCGGCCGTGCGGTGGGCATCCCAGCCACGCCCGAGCGAGCCGAAAGGATAGAAGGGGTCACCGGTCAACCAGAGATTGCGGAGCGGCCAGGGCAGCCAAACCAGCCCCGCCGTGATCGCAAACAAACCGAGCTGGCGCCCTCTCACTGCCGACTGGCGGTGCCAGCGGACCAGCAGCAACAACAGGCTGAGTGGGACGATGAACGCCTGATACTTCATCCCGAGTGCCAGCCCGGCCAGCGCCCCGCCCACCCCCAGCCACGCGCCTGGCTGCTGCACGCCGACGAGCACCACAAGCAGCGCGCCGAACGTGAGCGCCACCAGCGCGACATCAGTGTAGGCCCAACTGGCGAGTTGGGCCAACATGGGGACGGAGGCAGCTACAGCCACTGCCCGCCAGGGGGGTACGCAGGGGAGGAGCCGCCGAGTCAGATCGGCCACCAGCCACAGAGCCAACGGGTAGAAGACCCAGTGGAGCACTCTCGCGGCGCTATCACCCCGCAGGAGCATGGCCGGCAAGAAGAGCGTTTCCAGCACATGGGGGTAGTAAAATGGTCCCTCCGCGCCGATCCAGCCGATGCGGCCCAGGGCGATCCAACGCTGGGGGGCTGTCAGGTGGTAGGAGAGGCCATCCCAATCTGTTGCCGGCACCAGCACGCGGGCCAGGCTCAGGGCGAGCATCAGGAAGAGGTAAAGCCGGAGGGGCCACGGGAGGGGAGGGAGCGCGGGTCGAGCGTGCCACCACTGTCGCAAGGGGCCTGTGGCGGTGGCGAGCAGCAGAAGGGATATTGTCAGCGCGACAAGCGGCTGCAAGAATCCCAGCAGGCCGAGCGCCAGCCAGAGCAGGCTGACCGCGCCGAGGCCGAGCAGCGTGCCAAGGCCCAACCGCTCGGCGGGAGTAACCGTCGGAAGGTGAAGGCGATTCAGGAGCCGTAACCCGACCCCAGCGGCACCCGCAATGAGTGCCCCTGCTACCGCAATATCGCCGGACCGCTGGACCAGTCGCAGCGCTACCGCAGGGCCAAAGGGTTTCTGGACGACGTAGAGCGCTGTGAAGACAACCGCCGCCCAGACAAACGTGATGGCGACGGCGAGCCGATCGAGTGAGCGCGAGGGTGTTTTGGTTCGGTCCTCGGTTCTCAAGATTGCAGTCACGTGACCTTCTTGCATCTGATTCGATCAAACCGCTGGTTCGAAGTCGCTCTGGCTTCACAGTGGGAGTGCTTCAGGGAAACGGTTTTGAGCCTACGCACTTCGTAGAGGCAGAGGGCGATCGAGAGCAGCAAGAGCGGTTGGACTACCGGCATGATCGCTTCTTTGGGCAGAACGCCGGAGACAAACGCTGCAACAAAGAAGACTGATCCGAGAATTGGAAACAATCTCATGAACGTCTCCGATGCCTGGCGAGAGCCCCCGTGGGCCACTAACAGGGCGGCTGGTAATAGCAGAAGCGTTAAATCATGATTGTAAGCATGCGGTGTCGCGAGGAGAGCGCATAACACAGCGAGCGACCATTGAACTCGAAAGAGTGGAGGCTTGAGCTGCCATTTGCCCGTGAACGCAACGAGACACAGTAGAATCGTGAGAGCACTTGCGATAGAGCTCATTGTATTGACAAGCGTCATTGAGTCACTGCGCAAGAAAAAGTAGAAGACCCCTCTCCAAGATTGCATGCTCTCAAGAAAAATACCATTCTCTTCGTTCCAGCTTAAGATCCTACCGGAAAGAGTTACATAATCGTTCACGCCAGTGTAGCCAAGTGGGAGAAAAGAAACGCCGACGAGAATAACCGCCACAAGGCTGAACGCAGTGACGAGTTTCCACCGTCTCTTATACAATGGAAGAAGGACAAACAGGAGTGCTAATTGGGGCTTGAAAAGCTCGAGGGCGAGTATGCGACCGGCCAGACTTTCCCGTCTCCTCAAGAGAAAGTAGGTGGTGCTGGTCAGAATGAACAGAGATAAGATGCTGTTCTGTCCAAGAAGAATGCCTTTGAAAGTTGGGAAGAAAGCGAATCCCCCCAAGATCCATGCAATGTAATGAAGGTGCGTGCCCTGGTGTAAGTGGTTGAGCAGGCGGGCAGTCACGAGAAAAATAACGCCATTGATGAGAAAGAACATCCAGAAGGCAATATCATACGAGAATGATGTGAGAGGGATAAAGAAGTAGGCCAGAAATGGTGTATTGAAGTAGCCGAGAACATTCCCCCCTGTGGTAAAAGGATAGAAGATCGGCTGTTGGAGAACGCTTTGGGCCTGAAGATCGTACAGAGCCGCGGGCTTCGTAAGCACCAATTGAGCCGCAGTGTAAAACGAGACAAAATCCATCGTCCGCGGGAACAAGTCCCTGGCAAGCATGAGTGGAACAAACCAGAGACTGTACGCCAACAGGAAGCCGGCGCTGATGGCGATAACGAATTCTGGTGTGAGCTTCCACTGGCGTTGCATTGTTCGAGCCTCGCTTGCAAGCTTGCCTTCCTTACCCAAGTGACGAGCTGGGCATGCGCCGATCCGATAGCCAGAGCGCAAGGACGATCAATGGCAGTGGAAGGCGAACGATCAGTTGTTCCTGGTCACCCTGAACCGTCGTGAAGAAGAGCAGCCAGAGGCCAGCCCACACCAGCCCTGCAACCACCATGGCAACAGGCCGCGGGCGGCGGCGGAGCAGGAAGAGCAACGGTAGTAGCAGGAGCACCTGGTCGGTTGTGGCCGCTCGGGGAGCAATCCAGGCGCTGACCGTGAGGAGCGCGTTACCGACCTGCGGCCATGCGGGGGCAAGGCGCTGCCGCCAGAGAGCGTCGAACAGGACAGCCAAAAGTGCAACCACGCCGAGTGCCTCCACGGCGGCCGCTGCTGAACCGAACGGTCGCACGAGCAGCGCGAGGGGACTCGGTGAATCGCTGGCTGCGCCGAGGCTGGTGTACCGTTGGTACTCGACGAGTCGTTGGAAGAAGGCCAGCGGCCAGCCCGGCATGAGTGCCAGCGACAGCGCCAGGAGCCCCACGAAGGTCGCGCCGAAGCCCCAGAGCACCTGCCGCCGCCCGCTGGTCCAGGCGAGAACCAGAAGCGCAGGGACTGCCAGGAAGCTGAGCTGGGGCTTGACCGTCACGAGGGCCAAGGCCGCGCCGGCCGTCCCGTCACGGCCTCGGGCCAATGCCCAGAGCGCAACGACCGCCGCCGCGAAGACCAGCAAGGCGATCTGCCCCAAGAGGAAGGCACGCGCAGCCGGGTAGAGCGTGAGTCCCCACAGCAGGAGGGTGGCGGTGCCCACGGCGGTTCCTCGGCCGGCTACCCTTGCCGGATGCAGGGTCCGATACCAAAGGAGGAGACCGGCGGCGAGGAGTGTCTGAATAGTCGCCTGCCAGAGCGGTTGGGCCCACTCGTATGGGAGCAGTGTGTAGGGAGCGAGCAGCGGTGCCAGGATCAGCGGGTAGGCAAAATCAAACTGGTGCTCGTCGGGTTGGCGGGTATGGCCAAAAAGAGCGCGCTGAATATCTGCAGTGACATCGGGGCCATAGGGATTGCGCCCCTCCGTCAGAAGCAGCTGTACAGCCCGCCAGGGGATGAAGAAATCATTGGCGCCGCGGTAGTAGCTGGTGAAGGTCAGGCGTAGGAGTCCCCCGTAGCCAAGGACAGCGACCAATGCGAGAACGAAAAAGAGTAGCGTGGGGAGTGGCGTCATCGTCTCGCGTGTCGATCTCGGATGCATTGATATACTCGTCGAAGGTAGTTTACAAGGCCGGCAGCGTGAATATGATCGGAGGAGCCGACGGCAGCGCGGGTGAAGGCAAGAGCGGGAATCAGCCACAGTTGCGGAACGGGCACTCCCAGGCTGAACTTCATGAGAAGTCCCAGAGGAAGATACGTGCGCCCGGGAAACAGAGCAGGCCGCTCCAGGGGCAGATTCCAGGCGTCTCATCCCGCCAACGTCTCTCGTGTCGGGGGGGCCTGGTAGGCGCGAATGAGCTGATCCACCGGATCGCCGCGCAGCTCGATCCGGTGGGCCTGACCGAGTCCCGCCCAGGCGGCCAACCGAAGATGGACGATCATGGCCGGGTCGAGGCCCGCCAGCCGTGTCCCCACGTGGTCGAGCGCGACGACGTCGGCACTGAAAGCCAGGACCCCGTGCTCGACCGGCTCCCCGTACACTGGGCCATCCCCTTGCATGCCAACGATGCCATCGACGATGCCGACGACCGGAGGAAGGGTGCTGAGGACGGCCAGGATGCTTGCGTCGAGGCCATTGATGTGGAGCATGTTTTTCGGCCAGCCGTAGCGCGCTCCCGGCACCACCCCGAAGAGGTTTTTCATGCTCAGCGAGACGCCGGCCCAGTGGTGGGTTTTGAGTTTGGGCAGCGAGACGATCAGGTTGGCCCGCCGCACGCTGCCCGGCAGCCACAGGGCGGGAGCGTTCTCAGCGGACGTGCGCAGCCAGCCATCGCGCACCGGCACAGGGGCGGGATCGTCGTAGTTGAGATCCACGAAGGGAATCCGGCGCGCCTCCAGCACCTCGAGGAGGCCGGTCTCGCCCGCCACCGCCCAGCCGTCGCGACGGAAGGCGGGGCCATCGCCCACGATGATCTCAGCTGCACCCGCGCCGCGCAGCAGGTCGATCGTTGCGGCGACCAGGCGCGCATCAGTGGCCGCGGGATGATTCGCGACATGGTCCACGAGGTTGGGCTTGATCAGGATGCGCTTTCCGGCCACGCTGGGCATTCCCGCCAGGCTCCAGCCTGAGCGCAGCCGGCTCAGGAGTTGGTCATTGTATCCGTCGGCGCGCAGCAGGGCGACGGGGGCGGGGGCGCTGACGCGGCGCGCAGCGCCG
>DOUV01000305.1 GCA_003520455.1 Chloroflexota bacterium
GTAGTGGACCGGCTGGTGGAGTACATTCAGACGCAAGGTTGGGGCAAGATTGCCTTCATGAGCGTCTCGACCGGCTACGGCGACGGGGGCCGGGCGGAGTTCATGCAGGCGGCCAAGGCGGCCGGGCTGGCGGTGGTGGCCGACGAGCGCTTCGGGGCACAGGACACCGACATGAGCGCGCAGTTGACCAAGATCCAGGGCAGCGGAGCGGACGCGATTCTGGTCTGGAGCATTCCACCCTCGGCGGCGCTGGTGAACAAGAACGCCTTCGAGTTGGGGATGGAGATCCCGATCCTGCAGAGCCACGGGATCGGCAACCAGGCCTTCATCGATATCGCCACGTCCGAGGCGGCTGAGGGGACCGTTTTCCCGGCCGGCAAGCTGTTGGTGGCCGAGCAATTGCCCGACAGCGATCCGCAGAAGGCGGTCTTGCTGCAGTACAAGAGCGACTACGAGGGCCAATTCGGGCAGACGCCCAGCACCTTCGGCGGCCACGCCTGGGATGGCATCTGGATGGCGGTCAAGGCGATGGAGCAGGCCGGCCCCGACCGCGCCGGCATCCGCGATCAGCTCGAGCAGATCAAGGATTTCGTCGGCATTACTGGGGTCTTCAACCTCTCGCCCAGCGACCACATGGGCCTGACCAAGAATGCCCTGGCCCTGATCCGCATCGAGAACGGGGAGTGGAAGCTGGCGCAGGCGGCCAAAGCGGCGACGGAACAGGGAGAGCCCTACAAGATCGGGGTGATCGTGGCGGAGACCGGGCCGGCCTCGAGTTTGGGGGTGCCAGAAGCCAACACGGTCAAGATGCTGGAGGAGCAGATCAACGCCAAGGGAGGCGTGACGGGGCCGGACGGCAAGCAGCACCCGCTGAAGGTAATCGTCTACGACACGGAGTCGGACGAGACCAAGACGGTGTTGGCGACCAAACGGCTGATCGAGGAGGATCAGGTGCCGGTGATCGTGGGGCCGACCCAGAGCGGGACGAGCATGGCGATCATCGACACGGTGCAGCAGGCGGAGGTACCGCTAATCAGCCTGGCGGCGAGCGTGCAGATCATCGAGCCGGTGGCGGAGCGGAAGTGGGTGTTCAAGACGCCGCAAACCGACCGGTTGGTAGTGGACCGGCTGGTGGAGTATATTCAGACGCAAGGTTGGGGCAAGATTGCCTTCATGAGCGTCTCGACCGGCTACGGCGACGGGGGCCGGGCGGAGTTCATGCAGGCGGCCAAGGCGGCCGGGCTGGCGGTGGTGGCCGACGAGCGCTTCGGGGCACAGGACACCGACATGAGCGCGCAGTTGACCAAGATCCAGGGCAGCGGAGCGGACGCGATTCTGGTCTGGAGCATTCCGCCCTCGGCGGCGCTGGTGAACAAGAACGCCTTCGAGTTGGGGATGGAGATCCCGATCCTGCAGAGCCACGGGATCGGCAACCAGGCCTTCATCGATATCGCCACGTCCGAGGCGGCCGAGGGGACCGTTTTCCCGGCTGGCAAGCTGTTGGTGGCCGAGCAATTGCCCGACAGCGATCCGCAGAAGGCGGTCTTGCTGCAGTACAAGAGCGACTACGAGGGCCAATTCGGGCAGACGCCCAGCACCTTCGGCGGCCACGCCTGGGATGGCATCTGGATGGCGGTCAGGGCGATGGAGCAGGCCGGCCCCGACCGCGCCGGCATCCGCGATCAGCTCGAGCAGATCAAGGATTTCGTCGGCATTACTGGGGTCTTCAACCTCTCGCCCAGCGACCACATGGGCCTGACCAAAGATGCCCTGGCCCTGATCCGCATCGAGAACGGGGAGTGGGTTCCGGTGAAGTAGTACGCAATCCATGATGCGTGGTGCGTGACAATGGCACTCCGCATGGGCGAGATGCCCGGCGGCTTCTCAGGCGACGCAGTCCCCAACGGGATCCGTTCGTGCCTGATGGGCCGGTCCGGCCGGATGTCGAATCCGCGCACCCAGGCGCGACGCTGCTCCTGGGGCGCTCTCGGCAGGGTGAACGCCTCACAGAAAGCCGCCTTATGCTCCTCAGTTGGAAACCCAGAAGCTGGCGGCGAACTCGAACTCGGCCACCACGTCACGCATTACGCATCGCACGGTTGGTTCCCACGGTCCAGCCCTGTTTCCAGAAATTTCTGGCGAAGGCTCTGAATTCATGAATTCTCAGCAGATCCTACAACTCGTCGTCTCGGGCATTGCAACGGGCTCGATCTATGCCCTGGTCGCGCTTGGGTTTGTCCTGATCTACAGTGTGACCGGGATCATCAACTTTGCCCAGGGCGAGTTCGTGATGGTCGGTGCGCTGACAATGGTGACGTTGACCGGTTGGGGCTGGCCCATGCCAGTGGGATTTGTCACCTCGGTTCTCGTGGTCGCCGGGCTGGGAGCGCTGCTTCATACCCTGGCCCTTCGCCCGGCGCGCCGCGCCAGCGTGGTCACGCTGATCATCATCACGGTCGGGGCCGCGATCACGCTCCGGGGCATCGGCCTGATCCTGTGGGGCACCAACCCCTACGCACTCTCTCTCTGGCGCGGCCGACCGTATAGGATCGCCGGGGCGATCATCCGCCGCCCGACTCCCTGGATCGTCGCCACCACCATCATCGTCGTCCTGCTGCTCTATCTCTTCTTCGAGCGGACGCTCTACGGCAAGGCGGTGCGCGCCTGTGCGTTGAACCCCATTGCGGCCCGCCTGATGGGCATCAAGGTCGAGCGTATTGCTATGCTTGCCTTCGCCGTTGCCGGCGCCCTGGGCGCGATTGCGGGCATCGTGATTACGCCGGTGGGCGCTGCCACCTACGATATGGGCCTGTTGGTAGGCCTCAAAGGCTTCGCGGCGGCGATTATGGGTGGGTTGGTGAGCGCGCCGGCGGCGGTGGCCGGTGGGCTGTTACTGGGTGTGCTCGAGGCGCTCGGGGCCGGCCTCATCTCATCCGGCTTCAAGGACGCCATCGCCTTCTTTGTGTTGCTTATCGTGCTGCTCGTGCGGCCCCTCGGCCTCCTGGGCCGAATCGAGCGAGGATTGCAGCGATGAGCCGACTATCACGCGAGACCCTGGGATTGCTGGCCTTCATTCTGGTCGTTGCGGCCCTGCCGCTCGCCGTTCGCAGCCCGTATTTGCTGAGCATTCTCATTTTCATCGGCCTGCACGCCATCCTGACCATCGGGCTGGCGCTCCTGATGGGCTACGCCGGGCAGATCTCGCTCGGCCATGCCGGCTTCTACGGTCTGGGCGCCTACATCAGCGCGATCCTGACCGCCACCTACGGGATCAATCCCTGGCTGGCACTGGTCGCGGCGGCGTTCTTGACGACGGCGTTTGCCTTCGTCGTCAGCGGACCGATTCTGCGGCTGAAAGGCCACTACCTGGCGATGGCCACGCTCGCCCTGGGGTTGATCCTCTACATCGCCTTTAACGAACTGATTCAGTTGACGGGCGGCCCCTCCGGCCTGAGCGGGATTCCCTATCTCAGTGTGGCCGGGTTCACCTTCAACCGCGACGTTGAGTATTACTACGTCGTCTGGACAGCCACCCTGGCGATCCTCGTTGTAAGCCTCAACATCGTCAACTCACGCCCCGGTCGCGCCTTGCGCGCCTTACATGCCAGCGAGGTCGCCGCGGAGACGCTGGGGGTGGACACAGCGCGCTCCAAGGTGTTGGTCTTCACCCTGAGTGCCCTTTACGCCTCCCTGGCCGGAAGCCTCTATGCGCACTACCTGACCTTCGTCAACCCGGCGCCCTTTGGCTTTCAGCTCTCCATCGAGCTCGTCGTGATGGCTGTCGTCGGCGGATTGGCCAGTGTGTGGGGCGCTGTCTTTGGGGCTGCGATTATCACCGCACTGGCGCAAGTCATTCAAGCCGTCTTGCCGCATCTGCTCGGGCGGAGCGGCGGTGAGATCGAAATCGTCGCCTTTGGTCTCATTCTGATGGTGGTGATGATCTTTATGCCCGAGGGTGTGGGCGTCACGGTGATGAGGGGCTTGCAGCGCTTCGCGCCTGCTAAAGAACGCTCAGAGACGGCGGTTGCCCAACGGACGGGAGAGAGCCTGTGAGTGCAGAGGTGCTGCTGGACGTGCGCGACCTGACGCGGCGGTTTGGCGGCCTGACCGCGGTCAACAAGGTCTCGTTCCAGGTGCAGCAGCAGCAGATCAAAGGCCTGATTGGCCCCAACGGCGCGGGCAAAACCACGCTCTTCAACCTGGTCAGCGGCGTCTTGCCCCCCACGTCGGGTGAGATTCTGCTCGCGGGCCGGCCGATTCAAGGCCGGCCACCTCACCAGGTTGCCTGGGCCGGTATCGCCCGCACCTTCCAGAATATCGAACTCTTTGCGAACATGACCGTGCTGGAGAACGTCATGGTCGGCCGGCATGTGCAGACGCGCCATGGCATGCTGGCAGCCGCCCTCCGCCTGCCGCCTGTCGCCCG
>DOUV01000012.1:0-428 GCA_003520455.1 Chloroflexota bacterium
TCGACTACGAGTGCAAGTACACGCCCGGAATGTGCCGCGAGATCTTCCCGGCCGACGTGCCGGATCCCCTGGCCGCGCGGATGCGCGAGCTGGCCCTCGCTACCCACCGGGCACTCAAGCTGCGCGACCTCTCGCGCATCGACTTCAAGCTCGACGCCGCGGGGACCCCCTGCGTGCTCGAGGCCAACACCCTCCCGGGGATGACCCGCGGCAGCCTGCTGCCCCAATCCGCCGCCGCGACAGGCATCGGCTTCGCCGAGCTCTGCGCCGAAATCTGCCGCCTCGCCCTCTCCCGCTGAGGGCCCGCTTCCGCCACCGGCCGGCCCCGGCCCCTCCGGAGACCTCGCCGCCCGCGGAGGCGTTGAAGAGAAAGAGAAAGAGAAGAGAAAGAGGGGAGTCACCGCTTGGAGTGGGTGAAGCCGGAACCG
>DOUV01000012.1:525-2829 GCA_003520455.1 Chloroflexota bacterium
TCCGGTGCGAGCGTGCGGACACAGGCTTCCAGAGAGGGGAAAGACAGCTCTCGGTGGAGGCTGGAGCGGGCGTGCCGGGCTTGAAACGACCGGAGTCCACCCCAGCCGCCTCGCCCCACCGACCGCTGGCCGACCCCCACCCCGTTTTCACTTCTGTGGAAGCTTTTGTCTCCAGGCGCGCACCGTGCGCCGGCATCGACCCGCTCGAGATTCGGTGCCTGTCCCCGAAATTGAGGGGCCGGGCAGCTCGGCCCGGCTCCGTCCGCTGACTTTCCCTTCTCTGGAGGTCTATCGACCTGGTCTTTGGCTTTACTTCGGCTGGGCCAGCCCGGCCGGCGAGACCTGCTCCCCGAAGCCGGACTCGGAATCCACTCGAGACGGTGAAGACCAAAAAAAAGGGCGACCCGCGGGGTCGCCCTTTTCGGAGTGCGGCTTTCGCCGGACTTCAGCGGTAGTACTGGACCTTGAGGTTCGAGTACTTCCAGCCGTACTGCAGGGCTTCCGGCCCGTGTCCGGTCGGCCAGGAGCCGAGACCGATGAACATCCCGTGGACGGTGAAGCTCCCCTTGCTGAGCGAGGCCGTCTTCTGGGCGATGGTCGAGCCGCCGCGGGTGATGCGGTAGGTGATCTGCCGCGCCGTGCCGCCGTTCCAGTCGAGGTAGGCGTGGTAGGTGCTGCCCGCCGTGGCGCCGCCGCTGGCGTCCATCGAGTCGTTGCGGCCGTAGCGGATCTGGTTCTTGAACTTGTTCTGCCCCTTGATCGAGACGGTGTAGCCGAACAGGTCGTTGGCCCAGCTCTGGCCGTTCTGCAGCCACATGTAGATGTGGACTGTCTTCGAGGGATCCCAGTTGGCGTGGTAGACGTCGACCTCGGCGGTGATCCGCTTGAAGGTCTGGTCGGAGGTCGCGGCGTTGGCCAGGCTGTACTTCCAGAACTTGTTGCCCGAGGTGCAGGTGAGGAAGGTGCCGGGCAGCGTGATCAGCGTGCCGCTCGAGGGGGGGGGCGGCGGCGGCGGCGTGCCACCACCATCGTCGTCCGTCGGCTGCGTCAGCGCCGACTGGGCGAGCGTCGAGGTCGGCATGAGGACCGAAGTCGCGCCGCTCAGCGTGTCGTGGCGGACGCCGAAGAAGTAGAAGGAGCTGTCGCAGCTGAGCTGGATGCGCGAGTGGGCCGGCACCTCGACCGGCGTCTGGCCGCCGAAGAAGTCGGCGTACATCACCGAGGAGAGGGCGGCCACCGAGACCGGCAGGTTGGTCGCGATGGCCGTGCCGTTGACACCGGAGTAGACGCTCATCGTGCAGCTGGCGGCCGTGGCGCCGAGATTGAAGAGCGCCAGGTCGGTGATCACGCCCGAGGTCGATCCGTGCTCGACGCCCTGCAGGTAGACGACCGTGTTCGCCGCAATCACGTTGCGGCTGGAGATCCCGGGCATGTCGACGACCGTGCTGTAGCCGCCGGCGGTCGAGTAGCGGAAGCGCGAGCCGACGATCATGTTGCCGTAGCCCGGCATGATCTCGACCATGCCGGTTTCGCCACCGACCAGCGTGTTCGGCAGCGTCAGGGCGCTGGCGCCGGCGCCGACGTACTGGATCGCCGGCGGATCAGTCGGCACCGGAGCACCGGCGACGCCGCTCTTGATGTAGCGGTAGGCGACGCCCTGGACCGCCGCGGTGTCCTGATTGCTCAGGTACATGAACCCCAGCCGGTTGACGCCCCCCACGGTGGTGTTGGCCGTGGGGACGTAGACTACTCCGGCGAGCACCGGCTGAGCGGCGGCGGCGAGCAGTCCTGCGAGCACGATGCGGGTCAACTTCATCCGGTGTACCTCCCGGTCCTGCGGACCTGGCCCTGCGAAACCTGGTGGATTGACAGACCACGCCGCCCGTACGGCGAAGTCGGGAGAGTTTAGCACGGGTGGCAGGTCTGACATAGCGCACCGCTGCACCGCCCGGGGGTGGAGCCGGCCGCGGCCTGATAGTCTCCCCGGTCGCCATGACTTCGACCCGGATCCGCATCGCCCACAGCCCCGATTCCGACGACGCGTTCATGTTCTACGCCCTGACGCAGGGCGTCCTCGACACCTCGGGACTCGCCATCGAGCACCAGCTGGCCGACATCGAGACGCTCAACCGGGCCGCCGCCGAGGGGACCTACGAGATCTCGGCCCTCTCCTTCCACGCCTATGCCCACCTCGTCGATCGCTACGTCCTGATGCCCTCGGGGGCCTCCTTCGGCGACGGCTACGGGCCGGTCGTGGTGGCGCGGCGGCCGATCGCCCGGGAGGAGCTCGCCGGCCTGGTCACT
>DOUV01000074.1 GCA_003520455.1 Chloroflexota bacterium
CCCAGGCCGCGTGGGCCGCGGCGGCCGTTGATCTCGAGGCGCTGCTTGCGGCCGGAGCTCAGGCGCTCGAGCGCGGCGATGAAGCGACAGCGCTGGACCGCTATCGTGATGCCGCCCTGCTTTCAGACGCCGCGACCGTGCACGATTGGCTCGCGCTTCTGACCGCGCCCAAACGGCTGCGCGACCCTGGCCAGAGCGAATACTGGGACTACGTTGCTGCGAACGGCGGCAATCTCTTCGTGAACCCGAATTTTGAGACGGATCTCGGCTGGACGTTTGCCGGCCCTGCGACCAGCCGCGTTCAGAGCCGTTGGGTCGCCGATGCGACCCAGGCTCACAATGGGGGCGGTGTCTTGCGCTTCGACTCGCCCGGGCCGCCCTTTGGCGGCGGCCGTTTCCAGTCTCTGGTTCTCCAGCCAGGGGGACGGTATCGATTCAGTGCCTGGATTCGAGCCAGGGGGGCGGAGTTGAGTGCCCCTCTCCTATACTGGGAAGGTACCACCGGTGGAACGACCATCCGGGGCTCTCTCGCCGTTCAGCGCGGCCCGACGCGCGGCTGGCGCCAGGTCGAGGGTGAGTTCGTCGCCCCCGCGGTTGATGGGGGCCAGATCCGCCTGTATCCTGTGTTGCCGGAAGGGCCGGGAACCGTTTGGGTCGACGACGTCCGCCTGGAGCAACTGCCTTGAGTACGGCTGCGTCGGTTGGCCAGGGCCGGCGCGACCCTCGCGATCATCTCGAGGCGCTGCCCAACAGGATAGTTGGTCCCTGGCTTGATCCGGCTCTGTGGCAAGCGACCTTGCCGGGTTGTCCCCCACGTTGATCCGAGTGCGAACGAGAAACGGAATGGCCGTCCCGGGGCTGGCGGCGGAGCATCCAAAGGAGACGCGAGTCGTGACGAGGCACCATCTGAGCATCCTGCTCCTCAACCACAACGTCCGGGGGAAGAGTACCTATTTTCGCTGCCTCCATTTTGGCACCCAATTGGTCGCTCGTGGTCACGAAGTCACTCTTCTGACGATCTCGCCAGCAGCGCGGGTAGGATTTCACGAGGATGTTCAGCGAGGGATTCGGATTCTTGAGACACCAGATCTTCTGAGTGGGCGACTGCGGTCAGGATGGGATTTTTGGGATACTGCCTGTCGCATCGCCTGGCTCGGGCGGCGCCGATTCGATTTGATTCATGCCTTTGACTGTCGACCCGTCGTGATTTTTCCGGCGCTCTTCGCGCGCTACCTCCAACACACCCCGCTGATCATCGACTGGGCCGACTGGTGGGGGCGCGGCGGAGTCATCAAGGATCGCGCAGCCGGCCCTCTCAACCGGCTGTTCGAGCCGGTTGAGACCTACTTCGAAGAGGCCTTCCGCCGCTACGCTGATGGCTGGACCGTTACCAGCCGCGCGTTGCGGGCCCGTGCGGCAGGACTCGGATTGCCAGAGGAGCGAGTCCTTTACCTCCCTTCGGGGTGTGATGTCGAGTTCATCAGGCCACTCGACAAAGGAGCTGCTCGCCGAGAGCTCGGCTTGCCTATTAATACGCCTATCGTCGAATTCGTCGGCTTTGTCCTCTACGACCTCGCCTTTGCGGTCCAGGCATTTGCACATCTCCACCGAACCCGGCCGGATGCACGCCTGCTCCTCGTCGGAGCTGTGACAGATGAGATTCGCCACCAAGCCGTGGCACAGGGCGTGGCCGATGCTATTATCGAAGCGGGGCCACAGCCTTTCACCCGCGTGCCCAGCTACCTGGCCGCGGCCGATGTTCTGTTGATGCCTTTCACCGATCGATTGGCCAATATTGGCCGCTGGCCGATTAAGGTTGGCGACTACATGGCCGCGGGCCGCCCGATTGTGACCAGCCCGGTCGGGGATATGCCGTTACTCTTCACCCACGAGCAGATTGGCCTGCTGGCGCCAGATCAGCCCGCCCCGTTTGCGCAAGCCGTCGGGCGCCTACTCGCCGATCCAGTCTTGGCAGAAAAGCTGGGACAAAATGCCAGGCGCGTTGCGGAGGAGCGTTACGCCTGGAGTCGATTGACCCCGCTACTCGAATCTTACTATTTCGATGTTCTGAGTCGCTGCGGTCACTTCGCTATCAGCAATGCCAACCTGCCGTAGCCAACTCGAAGGAGTGACAGGTGAAACCATGGCGTTCAATCATTCCGTTGAGTCTGCTTCTGGCCCTCACGACGATCACTTTACAGGGGACTGGACAAGCTGCTCCGGTTGCCACGCGGAATCTCTACATTCCGGTCTTGTCAACGGCTCACGATACCGGGTGGACCTCACCGTTTGGCGTCGAGATGAGCATGGTCTCGGAACGTACCGGTGTGGTTGAAGCAGAACGGGCCGGTTTCCGCTGGGTACGCCTGAATGCTTTGGTGTGGTCCACCGTTGAACCTATTCGCACGTCCCCCGCAACGTACCAGTGGAATGCTGTAGCCAGTGTGGAAAACGACCTGCGCACCGCCCGCAAGTATGGCCTCGAGCCGATCCTCATCATCCGGGGAACACCAGGTTGGGCGGCTGTGCATCCCGACTGGGCCTGTAGTGCCATCAAGCGCGAGGCATTGTCAGCCTTTGCCAGTTTCGTCAAGGCCGCTGTGCAGCGGTACAGCCAGCCGCCATACCAGGTTCGATACTACGAATTGTATAACGAGCCCGATGCTGCGCCAGATCTCGTTCAGAAGGAGAGTGTCTTTGGGTGTTGGGGTGATCTATCGGACAACCAGTGGTATGGAGGCGACGATTACGCCGCCATGCTCAAGGAAGCCTATCCTGCGATCAAAGCAGCCAATCCGGAAGCAGTGGTAATCCTCGGCGGGCTTCTCTATGACGATCCAGGCCGGCCGGCTTCGCTCCGTTTTCTCGACGGGATCCTGGCTAATGGGGGAGCAGACAACTTCGACTGGATGAATTTCCACTACTATTTCCAGGGCGACCGCTGGGATCCGTGGGGACCGGGTATCATCGGGAAAGCCACTTACATTCGTCAGACGCTCGCGAAATACGGCGTCACGAATAAACCGCTGATCTGCACGGAGACAGCGCTGCGAACCTTCGGACATGAGGATTTAGAGCCACTGAAGGCCGATTTCGCTATTGAAGCAAATGTGCGCGCGATGCGGGCGAATATTCCTGTTGTGATCTGGTACCCACTCCTTTACCCAGGATTCTTCGGGAGTGGCCTGCTGGACCCGAGCGGCCTTGCCCCCAAACCGGCCTACACGGCCTACGCCATTATGAGCCGCAACCTTGCTAGCGCCCGCTATCTCCGCCCGATGACGGCTGAAGAACTTGGCGGCGCCGCCAACGTCGAGGGCCATATCCTCACCCACCGCAATGGGACTGAACCCCTCTGGGTGCTCTGGACGACCCCGGTGACAGCGACAACCGCGCAGGCCAACGTTCGCTTCCCTGCAGCCCAATTCCCGAAAGGGATGCGTATCACCGATCGGGTCGGCTCTACGATATCTGTCACGGATGCGACGGACGGTGCGAAGGATGGGCAGATCACGGTAACGGTCGGCCCGTCGCCACGTTTTTTCGAGGCTGTTCGCTGAACGCATGAACGATCGCCGCTGGCTGGTCGCGTTGCTGCTCCTCACCATGTTACGCGGTCTGTGTTACGTCTGGCTGGTGCCGCCCTGGCAGCACTACGATGAGCCTGGCCACTTCGAGGTGGCTGCCTTCCTCACTGCCAACGGGCGGCGCCCCGACCCTAACGAGGTGTCGCCGGAGTTGCGGCGGGCACTGGCGGCGAGTATGGGCGAGCATCGCTTCTGGGCGCTCCAGCACCTCAGCCTGCCGAATCTGCGCCTGCCGGTCATGCCAGACATGGTCATCTCTCAGGCTATGCACATGCCGCTCTACTACATGCTGGCAGTTCCACTCATCCGGCTGGCCTGGCCCGTTGACTTGCTGCTCGGTCTCTTTGCAGGTCGCGTTCTTTCTGTCGTTTGCCTTGTCGCAACGGTCTGGCTCGCCTGGTTGACCACGCGGCAACTCTTTCCGGATGATCGACTCATCCAGCGAGCCGTGCCAGTGGTGGTGGCTTTCCTGCCACCACACACCGACATCGGCAGCGCCTTCAACAATGACGAACTGGCGTCGTTCTTTGGAGCCCTCTTCATCTTCTTCATGGTCCGGCTTCTTCGGCGCGGCCCCTCCCCCCTGAGGATCCTGTTGCCGGTTGGAGCGTTGGCGCTGGGCATCGGAACCAAGCGGACTGCAATTTTCGCACCCTTCGCGTTCCTGTTAGGCGTTGCGTGGCTCTTGCCCCCCCCGCCACTGCGCCGGCGGGTCGCGACGGCCGTCATGCTCGTCTCTACGGTGGCGGCGATCGGGTTGGTTCGACTGGAGGTGCGAACGGATCAGCCCTTGAAATGGTTGCCAACGCCGACTACTGCTGTCACGACCCGTGTTCGCGGCGATGCGGTGGAGGGGACTTTCCTCTTTCAGGTCACGAATCAAAGGGGAACAGGGAGCCTCATCCAGCGAGTTTCGCCCTCAGTCCGCGCGCAGGTGGCAGGGAAAACGGTCACCTTCGGGGCCTGGGTCCGATCACCGAACGGCCCATACGACGGTCCGGTTTTGCACCTGAGCGATGGTCCAATTCGGGCAGCGCAGGGCAGTGTCGGCTCCGAGTGGCAGTGGGTCAGTGTCACAACGACGGTCAGCATCAAAGAGGATCAATTGACCGTCGCGATGTTGGGTTCTCCTCAAGGACTCCAATTCGATGCAGTCGTACTGGCCGAAGGCGAGCGCGCCGGAACGCCCAATGGAGCGCTCTGGGATGGCCGCCCATTCGAGAATCTGCTTGCCAATCCTTCGGCTGAAGGTGCGGATTTCCGTCTCACGCCGAGTGCCTACCGCTTCTTGCGCTTTGACCCGAACGACCTGATCGACTCGTTGCTGGACTGGCGCGGAGCAGTGGCGGTCTACCCCATCGAGACGCGCATCCTGTTTGAAGGATTCTGGGGTCACTTCGGCTGGGGTGGGCTCCGGCTTCCGTCGGTCGCCTATGGCCCGTTGGCCCTCATCAGCCTCGTGGCGATTCTTGGGGTGATCCGAATCTCCTGGCGGCTGGTCACGCAGCCGGCGCTCTGGCCCGACTGGCAGCGCCGCGGCCTTCTCTTCATAATCATCGTGGCGGCGCTGACCTGGGGGATCACGTTCATGCGGGTCCACCCGATCGTCTATCCGACCCCCCACATCCCGCGCGCCCGCTACACCTTCGTCGCGATTGTGCCGACGGCGTTGCTCTTGATCTTAGGAGTGCGCCACTGGGTTCCAGCCCGCTGGCATGGGCTTTTGCTGCAGGCCGTGCTGGCTACCATGATCGTACTGGAACTTGCGAGCTGGGGGCTCGTCCTTCTGCCTGGCTGGTATACTGTCAATTGAATTTTGGGACGATAGTCCCGCAGTGCCCGGTTCCTTTAGTTCTATTGCGAGGTTGCTTTTCTCAGGATATAGTACGTGCACATCGAAGCTTCATCGCAGACACGTCAAAAGCAAGGCGCCGCGCGGTTGTAAGGGGATGGGCAACCGAGCGGCGTCTTGCTTTTCTTGTCTCTGTCGAAAGGTGGAGCCAGTGAGAACCACGATCGAGATCGTCCTACTCAGCCCGAGCCACTTTGAGGCGCTCGAGGAATTGCAGCGGATTGCGTTTCCCACTCTCGGGGCGCAGGAATTGATGCGAGTGGAGCATTACGCCAGCCAGTATCGTATCTTCCCCGAGGGTCAATTCGTCGCGGTCGTCCGGGACGGATCGAGCCGCGGCCGAGTGGTCGGCCAGGGCTCGGGTTTCTTCATCGACTTCGACTTCGAGCACTCGGGCCACACGTTCAGGGAGATCATCGCAGGGGGCTACTTCACCAACCACGATCCGAACGGGGCCTACTATTACGGAGCCGACATCTCGGTTCACCCGGACTACCGCGGGCACGGCATCGGCCGGAAGCTCTACGAGGCGCGCAAGGCCCTCGTGCGCCGCTACAATCGGCGCGGAATCGTCGCCGGCGGCCTGATTCCCGGCTTCGTCCACTGCAAGCACGCGATGAGCCCGCACGAGTATGTGAAGCGCGTCGTGCGGGGCGAACTCAACGACCCGACCCTGACCTTCCAGTTGCGCAACGGGTTTGTGGTGCGGGGGATCCTGGAGAATTACATCGAGGATAGCGCCAGCGACAATTGGTCGACCTTGATCGAGTGGCCGAATCCGGACTATCGGGAGTAGGGCTATCTGGCAAGTTGTTGCGTACTTGATCTACGCACCGCTTACGAGTATACTGATAGTTGAGATCGAACGACGACGATCGGCCCGTGTGGGCCGATTTTTTTGCGTGTGCCGCCGCTGGTAGAGAGCTGTGAGATGAAAACTGTACGGACTGATATTCGGAATATTGCCATCATTGCCCACGTCGATCATGGCAAAACCACTCTGGTTGATGCTATGTTGAGGCAGGCGCGCGCCTTCCGCGAGAACCAACACGTGCGCGAGCGGGTTCTGGATTCGAATGACCTTGAGCGCGAGCGCGGGATTACGATCCTGGCCAAGAATACCGCCGTCCGGTGGGGCGAGACCAAGATCAACATCGTGGACACGCCTGGCCACGCCGACTTTGGTGGTGAGGTGGAGCGCGTGCTCAACATGGTGGATGGAGTGCTGCTCCTGGTGGACGCGGTAGAGGGCCCGATGCCCCAAACGCGCTTCGTACTCCGCAAGGCGCTTGATCTTGGACACCGTGCTGTGGTAGTGGTCAACAAGATGGATCGCGCCCAGGCCCGCCCAGAGTACGTCGTCAATGCAACCTTCGACCTCTTCGTTGATCTGGGGGCAACCGACGAGCAGGCCGACTTCGAGGTGATCTACACCAATGCGCTCAGCGGCCAGGCCAGCACCGATCCCATCGAGCCGGGGAGCGACTTGACGCCCCTCTTCGAGGCGATTCTACGCCTGCCCGCGCCGGCCGTTGAGCCCAACCACCCGCTGCAACTCCTGGTCACGAGCCTGGACTACGATGACTACAAAGGTCGGATCGCCATCGGCCGGGTGCGGAGCGGCCTGATCCGGCGCGCGCAGGAAGCGGTGATCCTCACGCCGACGACGACACCCCGGCGCGCCAGGATTGCCGAGCTCTTCATCTTCGAGAACCTCGGTCGCACGCCGGTTGAGACCGCCGAGGCGGGTGAGATTGTCGCCATTACAGGGCTCAGCGACGTTGGGATTGGCGAAACGGTGGCCGATCGCGAGCAGCCGCGGGCGCTCCCGCCGATCTCGGTCGAGGCCCCAACGGTGCGAATGGCCTTTATGGTCAACAACAGCCCTTTCGCCGGCCGGGAGGGCGACTATGTCACCAGCCGCGTGCTGCGCGAGCGCCTCTTCCGCGAGCTCGAGCGCAATGTGGCGCTGCGGGTCGAGGAGACCGCCTCGCCCGACACCTTCCTGGTGAGCGGGCGAGGGGAGCTTCACCTGGCGATTCTCATCGAGACGATGCGGCGCGAGGGCTACGAGCTGGCCGTTGGCAAGCCGGAGGTCATCACACGGGAGATCGATGGGCAGCTCCACGAGCCGGTCGAGGTCGCCGAGATCGAGGTCGCCGAGGAGTATGTCGGCACGGTCGTGGAGATGTTGGGAAAGCGGCGCGGGCGGATGGCTGATATGCGGGTGGGCGAGGATGGAACCAACTATCTAACTTACCTGACCCCGACCCGCGGCATGCTGGGCTTCCGGGGCCAATTTTTGACCGCCACCCGCGGTACCGGGATCATGCACACACTGTTTCATGGCTACGAGCCCTGGTTTGGGGAGATGGAGACCCGCGAGACCGGGTCGCTGGTGGCCTACGACAGTGGCATCAGCACGGCTTACGCGCTGGACAACGCCCAACTGCGGGGCCAACTCTTCATTGGGCCCGGTGTGGAGATCTACGAGGGCATGGTCATCGGCCGTTACAGTCGCCCGGGAGACCTGGCGCTGAACGCCTGCAAGAAGAAGCACCTCACCAACATGCGTAACACCGGCTCCGAGGCGGCCATTCTCCTTACCCCGCCGATCATCTTGAGCCTGGACGATGCGATCGAGTACATCGCCGAGGACGAGTTGGTCGAGGCGACGCCCAAGAGCATTCGTCTCCGCAAGAAAGAGCTGAACACCGAGAAGCGTGTCAAACAGACCAAGCGCGAGAAGGAAATCGCCTGAGGAACAGGCTGCCAAGAGGGCCCAGGACGCAAAGGATTCGTTTTCACCTTTGCGTCCTGTCTTTGTGGTTCAAAATTCTGCCATGAGTCGCGAACCTGCAGTAGGCGCCCTCGTACCCGTCTAGCATCCGGTCAAGCGAGAAGCG
>DOUV01000440.1 GCA_003520455.1 Chloroflexota bacterium
CCCCCGAGCAGGTCGCTGAGGTGGTCGTCATGCAGGGAGTGGCAGCTTTGGACGCCAGCGCCGGTTCGATTGCCGGGCTGAGTAGGGATGGTACTCAACTCGAGGTGGTGCGGGCCGTTGGCTATCCGCCGGAATTGCTGGAAGCGTATCGGTGTTTTCCGCTGGCCGCCCCGATGCCACTGACGGATGCGGTACGGACGGGGGAACTCATCCTGCTGGAATCCCCGGCAGTGAGAGCGGCCCGTTATCCGCGCCTCGACACCTCCTCCGCGGCCCTGTCTCCGTGGAGGGCCTGGGCTTCAATTCCCCTGAAGGTGGAAGGCCGCACGGTTGGGGCAATGGGCTTGAGTTTCGTTACGGCGCGGGATTTCAGTGCGGACGATTGCGACTTGATGCTTACACTCGGGCGGCAGTGCGCCCAGGCGCTAGAGCGGGCCCGCCTGTACGGGGAGGCTCGAGAGGCGATCCGCGCGCGCGACGTCTTCCTCTCCCTCGCCTCCCATGAGCTGAAGACCCCGCTGGCGACGCTGCAAGGGCATGCCGAGCTTCTCTTGCGGCGGGTGCGGGGCGAAGCTTCCGGCGATGAGCGCCTCTACCGTTCTGCCAGGTCAATCTACGAGCAGGCTGTCCGCCTCCACAGGCTGATTGACCTGCTGCTGGACTTCTCGCACCTCCAAACAGGCCAGCTGAGAATCGAGCACAAGCCGGTGGATCTGTGCACCCTGGCACGTCGATTGATCGAGATACTGGAGCCGACGCTCAAGCAGCATCGCCTGGATCTGTACTGCCCAGACGAGCCGCTGCTCGTCGAGGGCGATGAGGTACGCCTGACGGAGGTTCTGCAGAACCTGATCAACAATGCCATCAAGTACAGCCCGGCGGGCGGGCCGGTCACCGTACGCCTCGAGCGCCAGGATGAGCAAGCACGCCTCATCGTGGCCGACCAGGGCTTTGGCGTTCCGGCTGAGGCCCTGGGCCAGATTTTCGGTCGCTTTTATCGTGCCCCCAACGTTGATCCGCAGCAGATTAGTGGGCTGGGTCTCGGACTGGCGGTGGTCAAAGAGGTGGTCATACTCCACGGCGGCACGATCGAGGTGGAAAGCAAGGAAGGCGGAGGGAGCACGTTTACAGTCGTGCTCCCGCTCCTGGCCGGAGCGCAGCGGGGGAGCGGGAATCAGGAAGACAAGCATCGGGAAGAGCCGCCGGCGTTGGAGCCGGGCCGCGAATGAACCCTTCACCGCTCCTTCGCGGGTCGAGGTTCAGGGCGCACGACCATGAGCCCGAGCCCCTGACGGCCCTCTGCCCGTTGCATCAATGTGGATACGAATCGGGAGCAAGGCGTGACAGTGACACCTCTCGATCTTTGACCGACGGACGGTTTCATGCTATAACATCTCTGCGATCGGGGGTCGTCTAATGGCAGGACAACGGTCTTTGGAACCGTGAATCCAGGTTCGAGTCCTGGCCCCCGAGCTCACGACAGCCTGGTCGTCGATCCACGTGGAGCGCGATGAGAGGGCAGGCAGCAAAGGTCGTAGGACTGGCTCAACGCGTCAGTTGGTACGGGACTGCCGCCTTCGTTGTGGGTGCCCCACCTACGCCGGCCGCGTGAACGGTGGACTGTCCAGTTGGTAAGCGGCCGTCGGATCAAGTGGCCTTCTTTCGGAAGGTCACCTGGCCCGGCGGCCTCTTTCTTTTCGCGCGTTGTTTTCAACCGGGACGGAGAAAGAGGGCGTTCCCCGAACGCCCTCTTTCCCTCTCTGCTTTCCTCTTGTAAGTGTGGTTCTCGCGAGCTTACGTGGTATGAGTCTCCGTCTCTGCCTCAGCCGTTTCCACGGCGTCCTCGGCAGAGGAAACCGCCTCTACCTCGGCGGCGATCTTGATCTCATCGCTCACGAGCCAACCGCCTGTCTCCAGCGCTACGTTCCAGTTCAGCCCGAAATCCTTGCGGTTCAGCTTCGTCTCGGCTCTGAAGCCCAGGCGAGGGTTACCCCAGGGGTCCTTCCCTAGTTCTGCCGCCTCAACGTCCCACGCAATCTCGCGGGTGTTGCCGCGAATGGTGAGATCGCCGTACACTTTGAATTCGTTGTCGCCTGTGGGTTCAACGCGCGTGCTACGGAACGTCATTGTCGGGTGGTTTTCAACATCAAAGAAATCAGGCGAGCGCAGGTGATTATCACGGGTGTCGTCACCGGTATCAATGCTGTTGACATCAATAGTGCCTTGGACGGAAGAATTCTCCGAATTCTGCACATCCAGATCGAGTGTTCCCTGGAATGAATCAAACTGCCCTCGTACTGTCGTGAACATCATGTGCTTCGCTCTGAATTCAATCATGGAATGTGCCGGATCGATCATCCAGGCCATCGGAAGCCTCTCCTTTCTACACTATGAATAGGGGTATTTGTGACGTTGCTTTGTCAGTGCGCCCTGCGAGCAGGTGGCTGTGATCTGACTCAATGGGTTATGGTAGTGTCCCCCTGTCCTTCCCCCTGTCCTTCCCGCTGTCCTTTCTGAGAAACAGACAAGGTTTTGCTTCCCCCTGAGCCCGCTGCCATTTGAGCAGGTGCATGATCAGCGCGGCCTCTTGCGTCACTGCGGACGCTGCGGGGTTACCGGGTTGGAGGGGGTTGCAGGTTTCGGGTTCCCCCGACGGGGGGCACCCAGGGCGGGAGGTCTTGTCCGGGGGCACCCCGTAGGGTGGAAGGTTGGGCGGCGGTGCGCCGCGGCGTAGCAGTGCAATGACAGTGTATCTGGCATTGTCTCGCTTTCGCCCTCCCGGGGGCCCGATCCCGCGGGATAGGGGGACCCCGCGGGATTCGGGCGTCAGGCGCGGAGGGGCGAACACGGCCCACCGGGCCGTCTCTACACGGGGGGGGGTGGAGGTATCTTTCTAGCGGGTGAGCGTCACCGAGCGGCACCAGTTGAGGACGGCAGGCGCGCCGTCGTCGTCACGAACACGCGCGCTCGCACAAACCTCTGCTTCGCCTGGCTCAAAGGTGGATTGACCTCGCGTTGTCCCCGTCGCAGACCACGCTTGTTCACCAAGGGTGCACGCACCGGCTGTAGAACCATGCGCGACTGCTGTGGGTCCATTCTGCTGCCTGACTCTCACGTGAAGGTCGAAGGAGTCGCCGCCATCACAATCGATGTGGCCGGTGACGAAGATGTGGGTGCCATCGAAACTGACGATAAGGGGCGAAACGATGCCAGCATCGGGGGTAATATACCGGCGACTATGGAGGCTGAGTTCCTTCTCGCCACGAAGCGATCCAGGGCCGACATGAGTGGATGATCTCTCGGGTCTGGTGACAGTACGCGGACATTGGGCCCGGTTGGCGGGGAATTGAGGGGGTTTTGGAACAGATTTTCCATTGACGTTGATGTGTAATACTGTTATATTACTCTATAACAATGAGGCGGGTATTGATGAAGAACCTCGAAGTACTCAAGATCAACCCGGACACAGATGTCCCTCTGGCCGTGCAGCTCAAACAGCAACTGGTATGGCTGATCGCAAGCCGGCAGATTGAGATGGGGGAGCGACTTCCCCCGGTGCGTGAGCTGGCCACACATCTCGGCATCAACTTACACACCGTTCGAGCCGCCTATCGAAAGATCGAGGAGGATGGTCTCGTCGCGACGCGACAGGGATTGGGCACGGTCGTCCTGGGTTTTGACCATTTCCAGATCGCCCAGCAGGCAGCGAATGTCCGCACTTATACGATTGGCCTCATCGTTCCCGACATCAATAACCCCTTCTACCCGGCCCTCGCGCGGGGTGTCGAAGATGTCGCTCGCGAGAATCACGTTTTGGTGTTCATCTGCAACACCGACGAAGACCCGGCTACAGGGCAGGCCTACCTCGACCTCCTCATCGCCAAGCAAGTCGACGGTTTGATCGTCGCTCCGTACGGACTCGGGTTTCGTTCTCAGCCAGGGGTCGAGGGCGCGCACGCCGGCCGCGCGCCTATACCGATTGTGTATGTGGACCGACCGGGTGAAACCGGCCACACCGTTCTGCTCGACTCCGAGGGGGCCGGGCGGGCCGCGACGGCTCATCTTATCGAACACCGGCATCGCCGGATTGGGCTGATCACCTGCTCCCTGGAAACGCCGACCCTCCAGCAGTGCTACCTGGGCTATGAGCGCGCTCTGAATTCTGCTGGCGTCGCTGTCGATCCCTCGATCATCATCGTGGCGCCGGCGTTCACGGTCGCTTCGGGATACGAGGCTGCGAAACAACTCCTGGAGAAGCCGGCACCTCCGGCCGCCATCTTTGCAGTCGGCGATACCCTGGCCATCGGCGCGATGCGAGCCATCAAAGAGCACGGGCTGCGGGTCCCTGAGGACATCGCGCTGATCGGCTACAACGACATCGAGATGGCAGCCGTGGTCGAACCGCCGCTCACCACTGTCGCTGCGCCGACACACGAGTTGGGGGCGACGGCGATGCAGATGCTTCAGCGGCTGGTTGCCGGTGAGATGGTTGAGGAACGGCAGATTACCCTTCCAACCGAACTGGTTGTGCGGCGTACCTGCGGATGCGGGGGTGATCACTGAAGGAGAGGAGGAGCTCACCTGCGGAAGAAATCGGCACCGTCGTTTCAGTCGCGCCTGGTCTCATCGGATTCCCTTTCCCTGGAGAAGCTGAGATGCTTGCTCACCGCATACACCCCTTTGCCACTGTTGTGGCCATTCTTAT
>DOUV01000510.1 GCA_003520455.1 Chloroflexota bacterium
TCGCCTTCGATTATCTCGTCCCAAGCCCCAAACAATTTGTTCCTGCCTCTATACAGACCAACGAGAGGCGCGAACAGTCGAATGTCACCAGCAGGAGGTACCAGATGCGATGAGCTTTCAGATAAAGATCTAAACAACCACCCCAGCTGGCAACGGCGGACTGGACCTGGCCGCATCATAATGATGAATTCGGAAAAGAGGGAGTGGAGTGGACCCCACGAACGGGACCCCACGAACGGGACCTCGCCCTCGTGAAGAGCCGAGTCCGGTCAGTCCGAGACGAGTGAGGGATAGGCGTAGCGGCTCACCTCCACCCCGGCGGCGTCTCGGACGAAGGGCGTGTCGCCCGTCTGTGGCCTGGCGTAGAACAGGACTTACAAGGGATTGGCCGCCGCCTCGTTATCGCCCCACACGATCAGACCTCGCGCCGTTGCCCCGACCGGCGCATCTCGCGCCCTTGTGCGATCGAAGTTGGGGAACAGTTCTTGCTCGCTTTCCGCGTACAGGCCATCATCGTGTGATCCTGCTGGCGAACGACAGCTCGAACGGCAATCAGCTTCCGTTTCACCTCTTCTCGCCCGCGTGGCCCGCTGGCGGGAGCGCCGGAGTGGAACCCAAGCGAGTGCGCCCGGAGAATCACTTTTCAATTGGCGAATCAGCCAGAAAGAGAACCCAATGACGGAGAAACCGAAGTATGACCGCCGGCCCGAGGTGGTGCCGAGCCCCAAATGGGTGCGCGTCTTCCTCGGTGGCGAAGCGGTGGCCGACAGCAAAAATCCCCTGCTGCTCCGCGCCCAGGGCCACTTGCCCGTCTACTACTTTCCCACAGAGGACGTGCACATGGAGTGGCTGCGCGCCGCCCAACCCGGCACGCAGGTGACGGAGCAGGGGGAAGGACCGTGGCCGGACCCGCCGCCCGAGGCGCAGGTGTACACCGTGCAGGTGCGCGACTGCATCGCTGCGAACGCTGCCTGGCGGCTGGAGAAGACACCTGCTACCCATCCCGAGTTAGCTGCTCACGTGGCCTTTGCGTGGCAGGCCATGGACGCCTGGTATGAAGAAGACGAGCAAATTCGCGTTCATCCTCACGATCCATACCACCGGATCGACGTCCGCCTCAGCTCGCGCCATGTGCGCGTGGTGATCAAAGGAGAGACGGTAGCGGAAACAGACCGCCCCGTGCTGCTCTTTGAGACCGGGCTACCACCTCGCTACTATATCCCCAAGATGGACGTGCGCATGGACCTGCTCGCCCGCAGCGACAAGACAACCCATTGCGCCTATAAGGGGACCGCCCCTCACTACTCCGTTCAAGTGAACGGTGACTGGGTGGAAAACATTGCGTGGTACTACCCCTTTCCCAACTATCAATATGCCCCCATTCAGAATCTGATCGCCTTCTATCAGGAGCGCATCGACGGGTTTTATGTGGATGGAGAGCGCCACCCCGCCTCATAATGCCTTCTCGTCTGCAATCGAGAGGAGTTCGTACACGGCCCGTGCGAGGAGGTCGTGGCTCTCTTTATCTTTCGTTCACTTTCTGACTGATGACTTGGCGCCAGCCCGAATCGGAGAAGACCCCCGGGTGCCGTTTGTTTTCTGCCGACCCTCCGTGATACCCTGGAAAAGGTAGGACCGCCGTCGAAGTCCCCATTTGCTGACGAAGACCAGCTGAGCAAATCCCCCCCTCCTGGATCCCTCATTTCCTCTTGCCCTCCCAGCTCGTCTCGACTACGTTGCATAGCGGTGGCGCGAGTGAGCGCGTGACCGGCGTGGCGAGAACACGCTCGCATGCCCGGCAAGGCGCGTATTTGACGAGATCAATACTTTATTACCCCTCACAGGCTCGGTGATCTTTGCAGAGGAGCCGCTGACAGGCGCGAGACACGCGTGGGTACTTGCGATGGGCTGGTGGAACCTCTTGCAAAGCCAGATGGTTTGAAGCTATCACAAGCTACTGTGCGGTAGCACAGGGTTGTTGCACAGGGAACCTTTCCCTGTTTACCTGTGACTAATAGAGTAGAAACGAGCCGGGTGAGTGAGTTCGGGCGATTTCCTTCATGCGCGACGATCCTGATTTTGAGTTGGTGCAGTCCATGGTCGCTGGAGACAGCCAGGCATTGGAAACCCTGTACGCGCGCCACGGTTCCAGCCTGCTGGTCTATCTGGTTGGCCAGTTGGGCCAGCGCTCGCTGGCCGAGGAGGTATTGCAGGACGTGATGCTCGCCGCCTGGCAGGCCGCACCGCGCTTTCGTGGGGAGAGCCAGGTTCGCGTCTGGTTGTTCAGTATCGCCCGGTATCGAGCTATCAATGCACGGCGACGGCGAATGGTGCCGCCTGTCCCACTCGAGCCGAATCTCCTTGCTCGTGATCCGTGCCCCGCTGATCTTGTCGAGCGCCAGGACAGGTTGGATGCTATCGTGCAAGCGATGAGCGAGCTTCCCGACGAGCTGCGGGAGACATTGGAACTGGTATTTTTCCATGAGTTGTCCGGGCCGGAAGCGGCAGAGGTAATGGGTGTCGCCCCTGGAACCGTGAAGAGCCGCCTGCACCGGGCGAAAGCTGCGCTAAAGCAGTGGCTGAGCGGCGAGGAGACCAACCATCATGAAGAATGAAAGCACGCACGACGCATGGAACGGGAAACTGCCGTTCTACGTGGCGGGCACGCTCCCTGTCAGCGAGCGCACCGCCATCCAGCGTCACCTGGAGGGCTGTGAAACATGTCGTGCGGAACTGCGCCAGTGGCAACTCCTGGCGACTGCAGCACGGAGTGAAGCGGCGGCACGCGAGGTACTCCTCCCGCCTCTTTCTCCGGTCGTGCGTGCCAGCCTCTCCCGCCGTCCATCGGCAGGAGAGGCAGTGCGGTCGGCGGTCCAGCTTGTCTGGGCGCAGTGGCGAGTGCTACGGGTGCTCCTCCCGGGGGTGGTCTTGGTCCTGCTCCTCGGCGTACTCGGGACGCTTGCCTTGCGGGATGATCCGCAGGCAGCGTTGCCGCTCCTGGCGCTGGCGCCCATCGTGGCGGCGGTGAGTGTCGCGTTCCTCCACCATAGCGAATCCGATCCGGCATGGGAAGTGGTGGCAGCCACGCCAACCTTAACAGGGGCGCTCGTCTTCGCGCGACTGACCTTGATTTTGACGGCAATCGTGATAGTGATGTTAGGAGGCAGCTTTGCCGTGAGCGTCGTGACCGGACAACTCCTTGCCTCCCTGATCGCGGCCTGGCTGGGGCCACTGCTTCTGCTCTCGGCACTGGCGACGGTGCTGGCGATTCGCTGGACAGCTGCCATCAGCGCGGGCGTCTGCCTGGCGCTCTGGGTCACCATCATTTCGATGCTGGTCAAGGAGTTGGCCGGTGATCCTCTCCTCACCCTGTCGCTACAGCCTTTGCTGGATCCCGGGTGGGTGCTGTTTGGCGGTCAACTCGTCGCGGCGGCTTTGCTCTGGTACCTGAGCTTGAGGCTGGCGCGAGGCCAGCTGGTGCTGTCAGGAAGGCTGACCTGATGCGTAATTTCAAACGCCGGCTCCCGGGTCGCGAGTGGGAGGTACTGCTCGTGACCCTGCTCTCGCTAGGGTTGCTTGGCCTGGTGGTGTTGCTGCGCCCCCGTCCGGAGGCGCGGGCTCTCGTGCTGCTTCTGCTGGAGCTGGGGGTGCCGGTCGCGCTCGGGGTCGTGGCGGCAGGGCTGATGGCAAACGATCCTGTGCTCGATCTGCTGCTGAGCGTGGCGCAGCCCCCGCCGCGGACGCTTGCCGAGCGACTGGCTGCCCTGCTGGGGTACGGGCTGCTGCTGGCGGTGCTCGCGCTGCTCGCCACACGTTGGATGGGGGTAACGCTTCCCATCACGGGCGTGCAAGCGGTGCTCATCTGGGCTGCGCCGGCCCTGCTCTTCACAGGGATTGCTACGGTGGGCGCCTTAGCGCGGGGCAGGATGCTGGACGGGGTGGCGCTGGTGCTCTGCATCGGGGGCCTGGCACTCCTGACCCTGACCATCGGGTCGGATTGCCCGCCTGACCCGGAGAGTGCGTGCCAGGCGGCATTCCTTGCCCCCCTGATGACGCTGCTGCGCCCCCATGACCCGCTCTGGCTGGCGAACCGGCTGCTGTGGGCCGGCATTGGCGGCGCGCTCCTGATCGCCGGGCTATGGCTGGTGCGGGATGAGGAGCGGCTGGTGACGGCGGCGCGAACGGAAGAATAGGAGCTACGGGTGCATTCTCTCTGGGCTGTGATACGAACTGAGATGTGGCTGGCATGGCGGCGGCCCACCTTCTGGGTCGTGCAGGTGCTCTGGTTGCTGCCGCTGGCCCTGACACTCCTGACCAATCTTGGGAATGCGATTCTTGGGAATGCGATGACCCTGCTGGCGAGCACCTTCGTCGCCGAGCAACTGGCCATCGCCTTGATGACGTGGCTGGTGCTCCTCCCCCTGATCGCCGGACCGGCGCTCACCCGTGACCTGGGTGAGGCGGGAGAGGTGCTGTGGGCGACCCCGCTCGACGCGCTCACGCACCTGCTGGGGGTCAGTGTCGGGCTGCTGCTGGCGCTCCTGCCCGCGCTCCTGGCACATCTCGCCGCGCAGTGGCTTGTTGGCTTCTTGCTGCTCGGGTCGCCCGCGATGCTGTTCTGGCGCTATGGACCGCCCCTGCTTCTGGCGAGTACCGTCGCGGCCCTCGGTGTGGCAATCTTCCTGGCGTTGCTGCTGCGGCGGACCCTGTTGCTGCTCCTGGTGTGGATCGCCCTGTGGGCAGCGGTGTTGCAGGCGAGCACGGGCTTCTTCGGCCTCATCGAGTCGGTGGCGCTCGCCTCGCCCGCCAACCTCTTTTTCCAGCAGCTGCAACTCTCGCCCTCCCTGGGGTTGGGCCTATCGCGGTCGCTGGTACAGGGACTGGTGCTCTGGTTTGCCGGGCTGGGGGTGCTGGCGGCGTTCCTGGCGCTCGGCGCGGCCGTTCGCGCTGACGCTCGGCGGGCCGTGCGACCG
>DOUV01000826.1:0-1832 GCA_003520455.1 Chloroflexota bacterium
ACCAGCGGTGTCGCCGACGGCGTCAGGGCGACCTGAAGGCCGCTCGCGACCGCGTACTCGATCAATTCGTAGATATCAGCCCGTTTCATCGGGTCGCCGCCCGTGATGACCAGCAGGGGCCGCTTCGGGAAGGCCGCGAGCTGGTCGAGGAGCGCTTTCGACTGCACGGTCGTCAGCTCGAGTGGGTGGCGCTTCGGTTGTGCGTAGGCGCGACAATGCTTGCACAGCAGGTCGCAGGCCCGAGTGACTTCGTAGAAGACCAGGAACGGGCTATGCTTGAAGTCTTCTTGGGTGTAGGGTGGTTTCACGGCAGGGTGCCTCCAATGAGTCAGGTGCGACGCACTTTCCGAGGTGGGTCGCACCGCTTTATGCACTCGGTGCTCCGGCCCGAACGGCCTCGGGAAGCTCCCAATCTACAAAGTAGCGAACCCGAGTCTTTTTGAACTCTTCGGTCGAGTAGAGGATGATGTAATCGTCGATGCCGATCTCTTTGGCAATGTCCGCCGCGATCTGCTCGCAGTTTTCGACGCTGCGGGCGTGGATCATGCCGAAGAGGTTGTAGGGCCAGTCCTCGTAGACCGGACGGCGGTAGCAGTGGCTCACCTGGGGGAAGCCGGCGACGATGGGGCCGACCTCGTCGATCCGCGACTCGGGGACCTTGAAGACGGCCATGCCGTTGGCGGTGAAGCCGGCGCGCTGGTGGCGCAGGATGGCGGCGAAGCGGCGCATGTAGCCCAGCTCGGCCATCTCGTTCATCCAGGCAAAGATGTCCGCCGTCGACACCCCGAGGCGAGCGGCGATCGGGTTGAAGGGGCGCTTGATCGTCGGTAGGTCCTCCTGGAGCTCGCGAATGAATGCGCGGTCACGCTCGGTCAGCGCGCGCCGCTGCGCGGCTGGCAGGCCATGCTCGCCCGAGATGATCTTCTCCTCCTTGCCGCGCTCCTTGTGCAGGGCCGTCTCGTCCTTGTTCATGTCGAGCTTGACCCCGATCTTGTAGAGCTTCAAGGTGGGGAGCTTGCGGATCTTCTCGACCTGCGCTGCTGCCGCCAGCCGAGCCAGGTGCTCGTCCAGGTCGGCCCCGGGAGGTACGGCCAGGGTGAACCAGATGTTGAAGTGGTGCGCGCGGCGGTAGTTGTGACTGACCCCCGGATGGCTGCTGATGATCGCCGCGGCCTCCTCGATGCGCTCCTCGGGAACGCGCACAGCCACCAGGCTAGACTTGTAGCCGAGCTTGCGCGTGTCGAAGATCGCCGAGACCTGCCGGATGATGCCCTCCCGGCGCAGCTGCTCGACCCGCGCCATCACATCCTGCTCGGTTGTTCCGATGGCCCCAGCCAGTGCGGCCCACGGGGTCTCACTCAGTGGGAAGTTCCACTGCAACTCGTTGAGTAGGGCTTTGTCCAGTGCGTCCAGGTCGGGTAGCTCGTCGTCGATGTCAACATCGTCGTCGCCCCTGGACTGTCGGGATTTGGACGCGCCCTGCGAGCGGGCGGGCTCGGCGCGCTCCACGGGCGCGCGCGAGATGAGGATCTGATCACCCTCGACTTTGACCTGGTACGCGGCAACGGAGCGACGGGCCGGCAGACTGAGGACCTCGCCGGTCGCCAGGTCGAACCGGGCGTCGTGCAGCGGGCAGGTCACCGCGCCATCGTGCACGGTTCCCTCGCAGAGGTTGCCCCGGGCGTGCGTGCAGCGGTTCTCGAGCGCGTAAATCTGGCCTTCGTCGGTGTGGAAGAGGGCCACCGCCTCACCCTCGATGTAGACGAGTTTGCTCCGGCCACGCGGCACGGCCGAGAGATCGGCCACCTTGACGAACTCGGGCTTCGGCTCGA
>DOUV01000826.1:1880-5732 GCA_003520455.1 Chloroflexota bacterium
CACGATTCGGCGGGCACGCTCACCTCGCCCGGCACGCCGCCGAGCGTGTCCAGCGCGTCGGGGAAGTCCATCCGGATGCAGGAAAATATCGGCGTGTCGCGCACGGTGAAGGGGCGGCCAGGGTCCTCGCGCAGCTCCATCACCAGCTCGAGGAAGCTGATGGGATCGTCGGTCTCGAAGCCGACCACGAAGTCCTGATCGTCGAGGCCGAAGCTGTAGGTCGTGTTGATCCGCACGTTCGGGTACTTGCGACCCGTCGCTATGTGGCCGCGCATCAGCGCGTGGCGCGTCTCGAAGGAGAGTTGGTACCAATCGTGGCTCTTGACGAACGGGTAGACGAAGAAGTACGCGGCCTCGCCCGGCTTGACCGTGAGCAGGGTCAGCTCGTTGCTCTCCGTGGTGTACTGGCTCTGGCGAGTCATCGCCAGGAAACTGTAGGGTGTGCGCAGGTAAGGCGCCATCGGCGTGGAGAAGATGGCCGTTTCCAACTGCTGGACCAGCTCGAGCCGGTCGGCGACCTGCCAGAGCAGGAAGTCCACCTCGCCCCGGGTGCCGACAGTGCTGTAGCTGCGGATCAGCATCCGGTCGGTGAAGCTGTTGACCTCCGCGACCAGCGTCGACTTGTGGGCCGCGCGCACATCCGGCGGGAGCCCCAGCCAGGCGTGGTCCACGGCGAAAAACGAATATTTTACGAACTGGCGCGTGACCGGGCGAACGCCGTTCCGTCCATTTCCACTCTCAGACATGTGCCGATCCTTTCCCGGTTCCAGGTTGCCGGTTGGAAGGTTGAAGGTTAGAACGGTGCGTTCACGCTGTTTCGCGACGAGCAGTCCTGCTCTGGCATCGAAACGGCAGCATTTCAACCTTCAACCTGTAGAGACGCCCCGGCGGGGCGTCTCCCTCAACCGTCTCGCCCTGCCGTTGCTACCAATTTGCGCATATCCTCGACCGGGGAGACGTCGAAGTTCCGGTCGTAGAGGTCGCTCAGTTCTTGCATCTCCCCGGTCGTGAAGACGCGTCCGTCGGCGGCGGCGACAGCCTCGTCAATCTGAGCCTTGCTCGTGAAGTTGGGTGTGATGCTCGTGACGATGGGCGTGCTCAGAATGAAGCGCAGCGCGCTCTGCGTCGGGGTATCGCCGTAGCGCTGCTGGAGGTAGGCAACGCGCTCCGCCTTTTCGAGCCCCTCGATCAGCCACTTGCGCTCCCGGTGCGAGCGGTGATCGCTCGCCGGGAAGACGGTCTCCCTGGTGTAGATGCCTTCCAGCATGCCGCTCGAGGTCGGCACCCGGACCATCACACCAACGTCGTGGGCCGCAGCGATCGGGAAGATCTCGCGCCCCGGCTCCTGCTCGAGCAGGTTGTAGATGATCTGCGCGACGGCGACGTCGCGCGTCGTGATCGCCTCGATGGTCTCATCGCGCCACCCGATGCGCGGCCCGAGCGCGACCCCATAGGCCCAGATTTTGCCCTCGGCCTTCAGCGCCTCGAGTGTCTCGAAGATCGCATCGTTGCGGATGGCGTCCATCCGCGGGTTGTGGAGCAGATAAAGTTCGACATAATCGGTGCGTAGGCGGCGCAGACTGCCTTCGAGCGAGGCGCGGATGTAGCTCGGGTTCCAGTTGTGGGGCCGTTCCCGCTGTCCGGCGCGCGCGTGCGCGACGTCGATATCGTAGCCAAACTTCGCTGCGATCACATACTGGTTGCGGGGGATCGCCGCCAGTGCCTCGCCCAGCAGTCTCTCTGCCCGGCCCCGCCCGTAGGTATTCGAGTTATCGAAGAATGTGATCCCACGGTCGAAGGCATAACGGAGCAGGTCGAGTGCCTCGGTGTCTGGAATATGCCCCCACCAGTCATCGCCAACCGTCCAGCAGCCAAAACTAATCGCGGAGACGCGGATGGGGGTCTTGGGGAAGGTTCGGTATTCCATCGTCAGTTACTCCCTGGTTGAAACGTGAAGATGATGAGTGATCGCCCGTTTTGTGCTCTTCTTCTGCATTCGACAGAGACGAAACGGGGATCTGGAAAACACGCTCTCCTCACGCATCATGTTGCACCCATCATGGTTCCAAACTCATCACTTTCTCAAGATACGGCTCCAGCGCCGCCTCGATAGCCTGTTGCCGGGCAACGAATGAGGCCCCGTCCACGACGGGGTGCAGGGCAGCTTCGTCGACGACGGCCGGCAGTTCGAGCCAGCTCTTGCAGCCGCCATACTCTGGCTGCATCGGCAGGCCGACGGGCGCCGGGAGGGCGAAAACGCGCAGGTTGAGGAGGTACAGTGGGTGCCGGGGGCGCCAGTGGAGCCGCTCGCTGGCGACCGACGGCTGCCAAATGTGGAAGTCGCTTACCGCGGCGATGGCGGCATCATCCCAGGTCGTCCAGACGTTGGCGATCTCGGCGAAGTAGCGCACGGTCACGTGCGTGCTGTCGCGGTCGAAGAGCGCCAGCGAGGTGTGGTACTCGTCGTGCCACTCCGGTTTGAGGAGCCCCTCCTTCTGATGGATATAGGTCGGGAAGAGCAGGAAGCGACGCGCGGGCACGTCGAACTTCTTCTCGTGGATCCCGCCCTTGCGGATCAAGAGCGTCTGGGCTCCGCTCCCCAGCGCGTTGACCGCGACGGCCCATTCTTTCAGTGCAGTAGTCATCTATTCCCCCAAGCAGGTTGCAGGTTAGCGGGTTGAAGGTTCCCCCGTCGGGGGCAACCCTTATCGGTACGTAGACGTAAGGGGCACCCCGCAGGGTGGAAAGTTAGACGACGAGATCCCAATGGGGGACAACGGCCTGGCGGCGCGAAACAATGCCTTCAACCTTCAACCTTTCAACCAGCGCAACACATCCGGCGTGTGATAGCTCAAGATGATATCGGCGCCGGCCCGTTTGATGCCGGTGAGTGCTTCCAACACGACGCGCCGCTCGTCCAGCCAGCCGTTGGCCGCGGCGGCTTTGACCATGGCAAACTCGCCACTGACGTTGTAGGCCGCGATGGGGTGGGGGAACTGCTCGCGCACGTCGCGAATGACGTCGAGGTACGGGAGGGCCGGCTTGACCATCAGGATGTCGGCCCCCTCGAGGGCGTCGAGTTCCACCTCCCGCAGGGCCTCGCGGCGGTTGGCCGGATCCATCTGGTACTGCGACCGGTCGCCGAAGCTCGGTGGGCTCTCGGCAGCGTCGCGGAAGGGCCCGTAGAACCCACTGGCGAATTTTGCGGCGTAGGCCATGATCGGCAGGTGCTCGAAGCCGGCCTTGTCCAGCGCGCGGCGAATGGCGGCGACCTGTCCATCCATCATCGCCGAGGGTGCGACGAGCGTCGCGCCGGCCTCGGCGTGGCTGACGGCGACCCGGCCGAGCAACTCCAGCGTCTCATCGTTGAGGACGTAGCCACTCGGGAGTGTGCGAGTGCCGCTCTTGGGCGGGAGGCCGAATCCCCTCCTCGACTCTCCCCCCTCAGAGGAAGAGAGACTGGTGGATGGCCAGTCGTGGAGCAGGCCGCAATGCCCGTGGTTGGTGTACTCGCACATGCAGATATCGGTCATCACGACCAGGTCGGGGAATTCGCGCGTGAGGGCGCGGATCGCCTGTTGGACAATGCCGCGCTCGGCATAGTTCTCGGTACCGGACGCATCCTTCGTCTCGGGGATGCCAAAGAGCATCACGCTGTTCAAACCGAGCGGCAGCAGCGGCTCGATCTCGCGTAGCAACTCATCCACCGAGAGTTGCGCGTTCCCCGGCATCGAGGCGATCGGCTGGCGCAGGCCCTCGCCGTGGCGAACGAAGAGCGGGAAGACCAGGTCGTCGGCCGCCAGGGCCGTCTCACGCACGAGCCGGCGCAGCCCGGGCGAGAGCCGCAGTCGG
>DOUV01000820.1:0-2752 GCA_003520455.1 Chloroflexota bacterium
GATTGTCATAGACGATGGTATCCTCGTTGTTCTTGTCCCAGATCTTGATGCGGAATTTATCGCTTCCGCCACCGCCCTTGATCTGGCCGTCGATGGCCGTCAGCATGAAGCCGAAGTCGCCCGCGCCGTTGATCGTGCCGGAGCCCTTGTACTGCGCCCGCGCGCTCATCCGCTACGCCGACGACGTGCGCCACTTTACCAAAGTGCTAGATTCCTTTCCTAGAAAGGGGAGGTACGGAAGAACAAGACCTCCGGGTCAACGGCTAACCTCGACGCGAAAGCGGACAGGGACCGGAGCATGCCGCCGAAGCGGAACACGACAGAAGGGGCTTATGCCGTGGTTCCGTAAGACCCGCGCGATATGGTGAGAGCCAGACTGCCCAAACCTCAGTTTCCAGTGATGCAAGCGTACATCCCCCGCCCACAGCACCTAGTGGCGGGGCCATCGTGATAGGGCGATTAAGTCGTCGTCGCTCGAACCTTCCGCACGAGGGGCGGTCGGGAACGACCCGACTCAAGGAGACGGACGAGGCACCTCCGTCGCGCTCGAGACGTCTAGTACACGAGGGCTGAAATGAGCCCAGGGATGTGGTAAGATGATCTATCTTTGAGTGAAAGGTGGATTATCATGCCAGGTCCAAAACCTCCGGAGATCATTTTGGCAGCTGCCGAACGCCAGGAATTGCAGAAGTTGGTGAGTCGGCCCACAACGGAACAGCAAAAAGCCTTACGCGGACGGATCGTGTTGTTGGCTGCCGAGGGGAACAACACGCCTGAAATTGCCAGGGAATTGGAAAACTCTCTGGACACGGTCCGATTATGGCGGCGACGCTGGTTAGATTGGCAACCCATCTCGCTTGCGGACTTGAGCGTCGCAGAACGGCTTGAAGACTTGCCGCGCCCCGGGGCGCCACCCCGTTTGACCGCCGACCAGGTCTGCCAAATCGAGCAAATAGCCTGCGAGCAACCGGAAAAAGCGGGGCGACCGATCAGCCAGTGGACCGGTCGCGAGGTTGCCGATGAACTGGTCAAGCGCGGGATTGTCGACACCATCTCGGCTCGGCATGCCTCCCGGCTGCTCAAAAAAGGGGGCTCAAGCCGCACCTGATCCGTTCCTGGTTGACGCCGGACAAAGCAAAAGACGAACGCTTCGATGAAAAGGTGAACGACATCAATGGACTGTACCAACAAGCTCCAGAACTGGCTGAAAAAGGTGAAGCCGTGATGAGTACGGATGAAATGACCGGCGTTCAAGCCTTGGAACGCAAACATCCGGGCCTGCCGCTGGCACCTGGCAAAGTCGAACGACGGGAGTTTGAATCCATTCGGCCTGGAACCCTAGCTTTCATCGTCAACTTTGAGGTGGCGACGGGTCAAGTCGCCACGGTTTCCTGTGGCAACTCGCGCAACGAAGCCGATTTCGGGCAGCCTATCCAGCGCACGGTGGCAAGCGCCCCACAGGTCGCCAAGTGGCACTTCGTGGTCGACAACCTCACCACCCATCAGTCGGAATCCCTGGTGCGCTCCGTGGCTGACGAGTCCGATCTCGCCATTGATTTGGGCCTCAAAGGCAAAAGCGGTGTTCTGCAATCGATGGAAACTCGGGCCGCCTTTTTGGCTGACCCATCTCACCGGGTGGTTTTCCACTACACCCCCAAGCATGCCTCCTGGATAAACCAAGTTGAGATCTGGTTCAGCATCCTGGTCCGTAAACTGCTCAAACGAGCGAATTTCATCTCCGTAGAAGATCTGAAAGCCAAAGTCTTGGCATTCATCGAGTACTTCAATCGCACGATGGCCAAACCGTTCAAATGGACCTATCAAGCCAAAGCACTCACAGTGTAAAACCTGGCTTATTTATGCCGGAGTGTACTAGATAGCCTTGCGCAACATCTGCGCAAAGGCATTGGGGAGGGGGCTCGTCTCAACAGCTTGCGCGTCGCGCTCGACATCGTACGCGACGCGGATAAAGTCGACCGCGACGCTCTCCGGATCACTTGGGTGGGGGCGATCAGGCCAGTATAGGAGGACGTAGCAGGCTTGTGGATCGCCGTCTTTGGACTTACCGACTGAGCCGACATTGACGGGTGGCGGTAGGTGACGTGTTCGTCTCGCGGCTCGACCAACACTTTGTGATAGAGTTTGTGGGTGTGCCCGAAAAGCATAATATCAGCCCGGACCGCTGTCATCATCCGGAGCAGACGCTTGTCGGGCCGATCGGCAAAGAGGTACTCGTTGACGCGCCGGGGGCTGCCATGCACCAGTAGGAGCTCAGCAGTCGCACCAACGACCTCAAAGGTGAGGCAGAGATGACGCGGGAGGCTCTTGAGATACGCGCGCACCTCGTCGGTCACCACCTGATTGGTAAAGGCAATGGATTCGGCGCCGCGAGCCTTGTCAAGCTCGGTGCGATACGCGCAGCCGCAGTCGTCGCGGCGCTGGCCAACCCCGAGATCATAGTTGCCGGCGATGAACGGGCTGTGGCGTGCGCGAATGAGGTTGACCACCTCATTCGGCCAGGGCGCGTAGCCGACCAGATCACCCAAGCAAAAAACAGCATCCGGGCGCTGGCGGTCAATGTCATCCAATACGGCTTCGAGGGCCGGCAAATTGGCGTGCACGTCGCTGAAGATCGCGATGTTCATGGTGCCTCCCTCTGCTGGCGTGGAGCTGCTCACAAGGAAGATCCTGTTGGCGAATTGGTACAGGTCGCGGGCGCCGGTTGGTAGTGCGCGCTTCAGCGCGCTAAAGC
>DOUV01000820.1:2804-6442 GCA_003520455.1 Chloroflexota bacterium
GGCTATTTTCAGGAGAGGATCAAGGAAATAGGCTCTCCACCGTTTTCGATGATGCAAAGAGGCGGGACGGGTTGAGGTACACTAACAGGTTTCCATAATCGCCATCTAGAGGAGAGAGATGGATGCTGGCGGCCCTGTTGTTACCGGATGCCCCAGAACTGCGTCTGGAGCGAATCGAGAGAGAAGACGAGACCATCGTGCTCGAGCTGAGAAACACCGCGAGCGAGGCAGCATGCCCGAGGTGTGGGCAGTCCTCCACTCATGTTCACAGCGAGTACCACCACCCCCCTCGTGATGTGCCGTGGGCGGCAGTTCCGGTGCGCCACACAACGGGCGTCCGTTGGACAGTAAGCTGGACCCGTACAAACCCTCCCTCGAGCAGCGCTTTCAGGAAGGCTGCGAGACGGCGGCGGTCCTCTGGCGCGAGATCCAAGCGCAGGGCTTCGAGGGCAGCGCCTCCCTGGTCCCCAAGTTGATCACGCCCCTGTGGCGGATGAGCGCCATTCCGACCATCGTGCAGGTCAAGCGCGAGCCGCCGTACTCCCTCCCCGATCTGGTCTTGTGTGTCCTCCGTCGCCCTGCTGAGCGAACGGGTGAGCAACAAGCGGTGGTAGCCAGGCTCCGGCAGGTTGACCAGACGATCCAGACCGCCTGTGATCTGAGCGAAACGTTCGCTGCCATGGTGCGGGACCGCCAACCTCAGCAGCTCGACCCGTGGTTGGATCAAGCCGAGAGCAGCACGCTCCCTGAGTTCCGCCCCTTTGTCCGTGGGCTGCGACGGGACGCTGTGGCTGTGCGCAATGCCCTCGAGTTGCCGTACAGTAACGGCATCACCGAAGGCCAGATCCATCGGCTCAAGCTCGTCAAACGCGCCATGTAGGGGCGTGCCAACTTCGATTTACTCAAACGACGTGCCTTGCTGGCCGCCTGATGGCGTCATCGAAAACGGCGGAGAGCCCTTTTTTCCCTTGTGAGCAGCTCCACCTATACTTTAATCGTGATAATGTCTACTACCATGGCAAGCAAGATGTTACCATCCCGGACGCTCGGATCAACGGGGCTGGCCGTCACCCGCATGGGCCTTGGCCTGGCAGCGCTTGGCCGGCCGGGGTACATCAATCTCGGCCACGCCGCTGATCTCGAGGGCGAATACGCGGTCGAGGCGATGGCCACCCACACGGCCGACGTCCTGGACACAGCCTGGGCCGGTGGCGTCCGCTACTTCGACGCCGCCCGTAGTTACGGCCGGGCAGAGGAGTTTCTGGCCCGCTGGCTGCGCGCGCGAGGAATCCCGCCGGAAGCCTGCGTTGTCGCAAGCAAGTGGGGCTACATCTACGTGGCGAACTGGCAGGTCGAAGCCGAACGCCATGAGGTCAAGGATCACAGCCTGGCAACCTTCGAGCGGCAACTCGGCGAGAGTCTGGCCCTGCTCGGCCCCTTCCTGGCACTCTACCAGGTGCACAGTGCCACCATCGAGTCGAGAATCCTCGAGCGCGAGGATGTACTTGACGCCATGGCCGCAGCTCGCGAGGCCGGTCATATCCGCGCCATCGGCCTCACCCTGAGCGGCCCGTCATCCGCTGAAACGCTCCGCCGCGCCCGAGAGATCGAGCGCGGTGGTCGCCGCCTGTTCGACACAGTACAGGCCACCTGGAACGCCCTCGAGCCCTCCCTCGGCCCGCTGTTGGCCGAGAGCCACGCCGCGGGAATCGGCGTGCTCATCAAAGAAGCCCTCGCCAACGGTCGCCTGACGGCGCGCAATACGGAGCCGTCTTTTGCCGCCAGACGACAGTTGCTCGAGGCCCAGGCCACTCGCCTCGGCGTGAGCATCGACCAATTGGCCCTGGCCTACGTCCTCGCCCAGCCCTGGGCCGACTGCCTGCTGAGCGGCGCGGCAACCGTCGATCATCTCCGGAGCAACGTGGGCGCCTTCGACGTCTCCCTCGATGAGCAGGCCATCCGCGCCCTCGAGAGCCTGGCCGAGCCTGTAGACCGCTACTGGCAGACCCGCGCTGCCTTGCCCTGGACGTGAGGGAGTGCCGTCTGCACCCGGCGGGCTGAGGAGAATCGGGATCTGAATCCCACGGTTCGTACCGTCTGGGGGCCCTCCTGGAAGAGATCCCTGGCGTACAACCCATCCTCCAACACTCTGGCCGACGACGGTGTTTTGTGGATAAACGGAGCATTTGTGTTGATAACTGCGGAGAGTTGGGGATAACTTGGAATCAGTCCAACTCTCGATATCCCAGCCCTTGGGGACCGGAGTTCAAGCCCCCAAGATGTAGGGCGCCCCTTTGGGTGCCTATCGAGACGGTTATTTGCCAAGACTCAGTCCTCCACAGCTTATCCTCACCCGTGTTTTCAACCCGTCCGCACTCGCACCACAAGATACCCTGCGAGCGATGGCGTCCCGGCCCAAGTGCTAGGGCTCTCTCGATGAGGCGAGCGCAGTTTTCCCCAAATCCACAGCCCCTACGACTACTAAAGCTTTTTTAAAGAACAGTTGGTGAGAAAGATGTTTTATCCCCACCCAACTGTCAAATCTCACATCCCGGTGCGTAGAGACGCCCCGGCGGGGCGTCTCCGGCCCTCGTTGATCTGCGTCGCTGTCGCCACGATTCACTGCGACGTACATTGAAGATCAGGCAATGCGCCGCCAATGTCCACCCGTGACCCGGCCGTGTTCAACCTTCAACTTTCAACCTTTAACCTTCCAACCCTTTGCACCGCGCCCGGCCCCGGCTATAATGGGCATATGGTCCGAACCGCTCTCTCTGGGTTGGAGGCGTCAGTGACGAATGAGGCTCAGCGGGCGGCGCTCCAGCAACTGCCAGGCGTTGACCGCTTGCTCCAAGACAATCAACTTGCGTCAGCCTGCGACCAGGCTGGCCGCGACGTCGTCGTTGCGGCTGTGCGCGATGTACTCGCCGGCCAGCGCCGGACGATTCTTGCCGGTGGCAACCCACCGACAACTGCCCACCTCATCTCTGAGGTCCTCCGCACGGTCGCAGAGCGCACGCAGCCAACGTTGCGCCCGATAATCAACGCGACAGGCGTCATCATTCACACGAACTTGGGCCGGGCACCGCTCAGCCGGGCCGCACTGGCGGCCATGCAGGCGGTTGGGGGCGGCTACAGCAACCTCGAATTCGATCTCGACGCCGGGACACGGGGCTCCCGCTATTCGCACGTAGCCACCTTGCTGGCCGCGCTCAGCGGTGCCGAAGGCGCCCTCGTCGTCAATAACAACGCCGCCGCGCTGTTTCTGATCCTGGCCACCTTCGCCGCCAGCCGCGAGGTCGTCATCTCACGCGCTCACCTGGTGGAAATCGGCGGGGGCTTCCGCATCCCCGACATTCTACGCCGGAGCGGTGCCACGCTTCGCGAGGTGGGGACCACGAACCGTACCTACGTCGGCGACTATGAGGCGGCCATCGGCGAGGCAACCGGTCTGCTCTTGCGCGTCCATTCGAGCAATTTTCTCATCACCGGCTTCGTCCACCAACCCGAACTGCGCGAACTCGTTGATCTCGCCCGCGCTCACGATCTTCCCCTCCTCGACGACCTCGGCAGTGGCGCGCTGCTCGACACGCGTGCGTTTGGGTTGGCGGCCGAGCCCCGCGTGCAGGCGAGCGTCG
>DOUV01000311.1 GCA_003520455.1 Chloroflexota bacterium
GCCGGCGCGCCGGACCAGGAGCCCCCCACAGAGCAGAGCCGTCAACGCCAGCGCCGCCACCAGCGTGGCCAGACCAAGGCAACAGCCCCGCAGCCAACGTCCCGGATTCAACCAGCGTCGCATCGGTTCCTCCTTGCCCCCGCGTCCAGGGGGCACGCGATTGCCAGACGGACAACCGCTGGCGGGCCAACCCCGCCGTTCCTGACAAGCCGGGCACAGCGACCCTCTGTCACTGTGCCCCTCTCCTGCGACTCAGTCCCGCGCCTGCTGCAGGACCCATAATCCCGCTCCGAAGCTCCGCTCTTCGGTCTGCTGAGCCCGTTGTTCCCGCGCCTGCGCTTCTTCCAGGGCCTTGAAGAACTCGATGGCCTGCACGAACCCTATGAGGGCCTTTTCCAGGGCCTGAAAGGCCGTCGCGATCAATAGTGCGGCGGGTGGCTCGGCCAACGCCAGCGCAACGCGGACTCGCGCCTCCCGGCGTGCCGGCTCGAACTCCACACACGCCAGGGCGAGTACGAAGTTCACCGCCCCAGAAGCCATCAGCGCTGCCAATGCGTGGCTCGCCGGGATCGTATCCAACGGGAGCAAGAAGAGCAGGCCCCAGTCACTTGCAGGGGAAACCTGCACGAGCCAGGGCTGCTCCTCGACGCGCCACTCCACCAGAAGGTGGGGCGGGTCGCTCCGCTGCATGCAAGGCGCATCCTGCTCCCGGCAGAACCGGGCCACCGCGCGGAGCCAGGCCAACTGCTTATCGCTCACCGGTTGATGATTCATTGAGTCGTTCCTCCTCGTCCTGTGGATCATAGTGACAGGTTATCATAGGGCGGGTTCACCGTCTGTCTCTCCGGGGACGGACGGCTGCACTGCTCGCTTTGCGTCCGTGGTCCCCATCGAGCAGGTGGCGCGGCCATTGCGCCAGGAGCGGTGCCCGTCCGCTGCTATCCGAGAGTGCGGCAGGAGACCGCCGTCCCGGCCTCCCACCAGGGGAACAGCTTCACGCCGTGGCGCAGGGGCGATCTTGACCGCCCGCGCGGGTAGAGGAACGGTGCCCGCTTCCCCGGACATGCTGTCTCCCGCCCACGCCCGGGGATACAAGCCACCAGGCCGCATGGACCTGGCGCTCCCACCAGCGACTTCGCCGTCCTCTTGCGATTGCGGTGGGTGCGCGGATGCGACCCGGTGCGTGTCTCGACGCCTGGATCCGGCGAGCCGGGGTAGGGCTCACCTTGACGCGGCCCCTACTGGGCGCCGTTGGCCGTCAGTGTGGCGACTTCGGCGGCGTCCACCGGTACGAATCCCTCCACCTCGGCTGTATAGGTGAAGTAAGTGGCTGCCACGATCAGCTCCCACGCGGTTGCCCGGTCCGGGCCGACAACGTAGACCTCGAGCCCCTGATCGACCAGTCGCTCGACCAGTGGGACGAAATCACTGTCCCCGGATGCCAGGATCACCGTGTCGATCTCCTGGCGGAGCGCCGCCTCCCAGATATCTAGAATGATGGCTGTGTCCAGGTCGGACTTGCCACGACCATCGGGCCGGTAGCGGAGGTGACGGGCAATCACCCTGGTAAAACCCATGTGCTTCAGGGCCAGCAGCAACCCCTTCTCGCGATCGGTCCCGCTGTTACGAGGAACGTAGATTGCAGCCTTGACCAGGCTCCCCAGGCGCTGGCCGAATTCTAAGAGCGCACGATAGTTCGGACGGGCACCGTTCTCCAGGGCACCGAAGAGATTGGCTGCATCGACGGCGAGAAACACTCGTTTCGATTTCATGGTTGGTCCTCCTTGCCCCGGCCGGCCTCGACCGGGGCGACCCCGCTGTCTGCGCACCTACGCTTCGCACTTTACTGCGGGCCGGGGCACGTTGGTAGGGCGAGGGGGACAGGCACGCGGATTGAGCCGTCATGGTGTTCTGTCCCCAGGGGGAATGGTACGAGGCCGGCGGCAGGGGTGCTGCGCGCCGATGGCACCCGTGCATGTCGACGGAGACCTGCGTCAGCACCTTCTGAGAACGCAAAAAGGCCGGCTCGACTTGAGCCGGCCTCCCAGAAGCGCGGTGGCGAGAGACTGCCGTCCCAGCCCCTCGCCTGGGGAACAGATTCGTGTTCGCGGCTGCCCGCAGGCAACTGCGGACGAGCGATCTTCCACGCTCGCTGGAGCAGAGGAACGGTGCTCCGGTGCCCGGACCTGCTGTCTCCCACCCACGTCCGGGTACACAAGCCACCAGGCCGCATGGACCTGAGGCTCCAATTCATAGTATACTGTGAAAGCGATCAAAACACCAATTGCACCGGGGGATGCCCCTTTGTTTATGCCAGCATGGGGGCGAATGCCGCATAAATTTCCCGCTCGCCGCCAGATTCCCACAAACAGGGAATCCACCCATCCCAGGAGGCAGCCAGTGTCCTTCAATCTCTACGACGACTATCCGCTCCCGGCCCGCTATCTCTTTCTCGATGACGAAGACGAGTTGAACCTCTGGGACTTTCTCCACGAGGCGGCCGACCCCGACACAGGGATCGCCACAATTGACTTCCCCACGATATGCGGCAACCCGCCACTGTTCTGCAATCGCGGGCGGCTCCGCACCTGGTTGCGTAGACATGTTGCCGACCAAAATGGGATTCTGTCATTCGAACCAGAATTCGTCCCCGCGTATGTTCCGAAACGAAGCAAGACGCACGGCCTGAAGGTACCCGGCGGGACGAAGAGCGGTGATCTCATTGCTACCGGGGACTACCTGGTCGCACTCTGCGAATGGTCCGGGGCGTGTGCGAGCGGCGTGCCCAAACCCCGCGGCTATCACCGCCAGGGCTGGGTCCATGCACTCACAGCTATCGAGGAGCGTTGGGTGCTCAATTTGTTGCTGCGGGAGGCCGCCCCGCGCCCCGGGGTCCTCCTTCATCGGATCGATCGTGCGCTCGCCGAGTTGCTCGCCGTCTGCAAGAAGGGCGGCCCGGCATTGACGCGACCGGCGCTCTTGCGCGCGCTGGAAGATCTGATCGAAGATGGTCTGGTCCGGCGGGCGGCACAGCGCTTTGTCTTCGAGCGAGCGATGCTTCAACAGCGCTCCGCCCCCTGGCCACGCGACGATCACACGGCCGCCCGGCGGGTCATCG
>DOUV01000532.1:0-255 GCA_003520455.1 Chloroflexota bacterium
GTCACCGAGACGATTGCAAAGCGCCTTGTGAAGGTGCTTTCAGGTTCGGAGGGGCGCACGGCCGTGCGCCCCTACAGCGCGCCCAAGACCGCTATTGCACGTTTCCAATTGAACCTGACCATCGCTGTCCAGCGCCGGGCGAGGAGCCGGGCGATTGAAATCGTGGCTGGGGGCCGGTGGCCGGGCGTGCCCCTGCGGGCACGTGGTGTGTCAGCGTCGATTGGAAAAGGGCAAGAGCGACTTCAGAACGATTGC
>DOUV01000532.1:333-6759 GCA_003520455.1 Chloroflexota bacterium
CTGGGCGGCCGGGCGGTTGCTCCAGGCATACGCACGGTGTGTCAGATGAATTTGGAAAAGGGCAAAAGCGGTTACTACGAACCACGTTCTCACCCGCGCAACGACGACTTGACCGATGTTCTAGCCTTTGGGTGCCTGCGAGCGCTGGCCGACAATCGTGATGATACCATCCCCGGCCTCGACCCGCTCCACGTGCCCGAGGTGATCGCCGGTCAAAGCCTGGCGAAGCTGGTCGTTGATCAGCGAGAGCACAGCGTCTGGAATCGCCACGCGCCCAAAGCGCGCTTCGCGAAAGTCGAACTGCAGGACACCGTTTTCGACCCGCGGTGAGGCCACAACTCGGAAATCCTCGCTGACGCCGACCGTGGCGCGGCCGGTAAAAATGATCAGGCCGGGTTTGAATTCGACCTGTGGCTCCTCGATTGGGCCGGTTTGGGCTCGTAACTGGAGGTACGACGTGACCTCTTCTTGCGTGATGGTCAGGTTGATCTGGTCGCTCCGGTTGTTGCCCACCTCTGCAAGCTTGGTTTCGAGTTCAGTTGCGGCCTGTTCGGAGACCGGCACGCTGGCCGGTCGGGCCTCCTTTTTCGTTCCCAGGCTGCAGGCGGTCAGGGCCACGGCGATTATCAACCCAATAATCAGGTGTTGGCGACGCATCGTTGATGCTCCTTCGTAACGTATGAGTGAGATTCCGACGAGCCCGGTGCCGGCGGTTCCGTGTGACGATCCTGTTGCTCTCAGCGTCCCGCTCGAGACGCTGCTCTTCGTGGCCGAGGTGCCGGTCAGCCCGGAGACGTTGGCTCAGGCGCTGGAGTGCTCTCCCGAGGCGGTGGTGGCCGGGCTGCAGACGCTCTCTGATCGGCTGGCGGCGACCGGGTTGCGCCTCCAATACTTCCGTGGCCGAGTGCAACTCGTCACGGCACCCGAACTGGCTCCCTTTGTCGAGCGGTTTCTTGGTCTCGACCTCTCAAGCAAATTATCTACCGCCGCGCTCGAAACCCTGGCAATCATTGCCTACCGCCAACCGGTCACCCGGTTGGCGATCGACGAGATCCGGGGGGTCAACAGCGGCGGCGTCCTGCGAACCCTGCTGGCCCGCGAGCTGGTCGAAGAAGTCGGCCGGCTTGATACGGTTGGGCACCCGATCCTCTACGGTACGACCTTTCAGTTCCTCCGCTACTTCGGCCTCAGTAGTCTGGACGAGCTGCCGCCGCTCGATCTCGAAGCCGCCGCCCGGCTCCTCAGCGAGGTGGCCGGGAACACGTAGCCGGTAGCAAAATGGCACTGCTTTGAATGCATTGCACCTTGCGACCTGCTTCGTTGCTGCTAGCTCCCCTGACGACCTGCTACTTTTCCAGCCGGAAGCCGTGCCCGCGCACGGTCACGATAAACTCCTGCTCGGGGGCCACCTCGGCCAGCCGGCGACGAAGACGGCGCACCAGGGCGTCGATGGCCTGTTCGGTGACTCCCTCGATGGCATCGGCTCCCCACACGGCCTCGACAATCGCCTCGCGCGGGACGATACCGCCATCGGCCGCCACCAGCAGACGCAAGACCTCGAACTGGGCCGGCGAGAGCGGCGGCTCGAGTGGTTGGCCACCGATCCAGACCTGTTTCTTTTCCTCGTCCACACGCAGCATGAAGGCCTGAGCGGCGTCGAAGATGAGCGGTGCTGTGGCCTCGGCGTCGACGAAAATGAAGCGGTAGGCCAGGCCGAGCTGAACCAGGTCGCCATCTTCGAGGATCACTGACCCCATTGCAGGCTCCCCATTCACGTAAGTGCCATTTTTACTCCCGAGATCCTCGATGACGAAGATGTCATCCCTGCGACTGACGCGCGCGTGCTGGCGCGAAATCTGGCGATCCGGCAGAAGAATCTCGCATGCCGAATGGCGGCCGATGACCATGCTGGGGCGATCGAGCACCCAGCGCGTGCGGCCGGAATCCCCGATAGTCTCGCTCAGTTGGACGAGCATCGCATGATCTGAGGCCATAATACCTCCTCTATCATTCTCCGCGGCCGACTGTTGGGAGGCCCGGCCGTTGGGCTCGCTCTCCCCTCCGCCCTCGGCCTTCGACCCCCAACACCGATCTTTGACAAGCCTTCATTCTGAGGCTACTCTTTACAACGGTAAAGGAGGGGAATGGCGGTGGCAGGGAGCCTGGCGCCTGGTTGTGAGCTGCGCGAGCGCTACCACATTACTGGCCTGATCGGCCAGGGCGGCATGGGCGCCGTCTATATGGCGAACGATCTCCGCCTCGAGGGGCGCAGGACAGCGATTAAAGAGGTGAGCCCTGAGACATTTGGCCCCTTGGGCGACCCCTTGGCGGAGCAAGCCCGCCTGCAATTCCACCGTGAGGCCAGCATCCTGGCCCGGCTCGACCATCCGAACCTCCCCAAGGTCTCGGATTACTTTTCCCACAATGGCCGTGATTACCTCGTCATGGACTACGTGCCCGGCCGCGATCTCAAAGAGATTGTGGACGAAGCGCGCGCCAATGCCCAGTTCCTCGACGAGAAGCTGGTTCTGGAGTGGGCCGGGCAGCTCGGCCAGGCCCTGGTCTACCTCCATAACCAGCGTCCGCTCGTTCTCCATCGCGATATCAAGCCCTCGAACATCAAATTGACGCCTTCCGGCCAGATCAAGCTGGTCGATTTTGGCCTGGTCAAATTGATGGTGCCGGATGATTCCCGGACCGTCACCGTGTTGCAGGGCCGCGGCACCGTGGCCTACACACCGCTCGAACAGTACGGCGGCGACACGGGCCACACCGATGTCCGCTCCGATATCTACTCGCTGGGCGCGACGCTCTACCACCTTCTCACCGGGCAGCCACCGGCCGATGCGAAAGAGCGTTTTCTCCGGCCGGGCGCCCTCGTCGCCCCACGAAGCGCCAACCCGGCGATTTCCCGCTCGACGGAAGAGGCCCTTCTCTGGGCCCTGGAGATGCACCCCAGTGCGCGGCCGGCCACCATGGCCGAGTTCATGGATGTGCTCTTGAGCGGTAAGTCGTTCCGTCCCCTGAACTGGCGTAAATCCCCCACCGACCGGATCTGGTCCCAGATTCTGACTGAGAACCAAACGTTGCTGGTGGTTGTTGTGGCATTACTCCTGGTTGCCACGTTCGTCACCTGGCAGATGGTGGTGTAGCCGCTACCACGGCCAGCGTTCCACAACAAGCGGCGCGAGCCCGGCCAGGAAGGAAGCGCTGATCGCCCCCAAGGCTCCCCAGCCGCCGGGCAGAACACCCATTCCCAGGGCCAGCATATAGATGACGTAGGCGCCGAGGCCCCAGGCACCGGCCAGCAGCAGGCGGCGTACCCGCAGCGACGGGGTTGACACCGGCCGGAGCACCCCGGTCACACCTCCCGCCAGGAGAACGCTGCCGAGGGCGAGAACGAGAGTCCACCACCCGACGTTGCTCTCTCCACGGCGCAGGAAGCCCGGCGGGATCGGCGTGGCCGTAGGGCTTGGGGTGATGGTGGCCGTCGGCGTCGGTGATGGCGTGGGCGTGCGCGTGGCGGTGGGTGTGGGCGTGATCGTGGGCGTCGGAGTGGGAGGTGGCACCTGGGTCGCCACCGAGCCAGGACCCTCACCCGAGATGGTGATGAGCAGAGTCGTGCTCTGCGTCGCGGGCTCGCTCATCGCGTTGACCACCAACTGGCCGACGCGGTCGAGCGTCACGGTGGTCTCGGCGACCCCGTTGCTGGTTGTGACCTGGGCGCGCGGCAGTTCGACGCGCTCGGCCGGGTAACGCAGGATGAAGGTGACCGGCGTGCCGTCGGGCACCGGATGGCCGTTGCGGTCGCGAATGATGCCCGTGCGCAGGGTGATCTGGTCGCCGACGGAGACGTCGATGCTGTTGGGTGGCGCGTTGGCGAGTGGCTGCAAGTTCGCCAGGTCAATCTGGATGATCTGCCCAGGGTCGGGCTCCAGCCGCGAGATCAGATCGTAGTTCAACCCTGGAATCGAGATCGGCGAGGCTCCGGGCGGGTTGAATTCCTGGAAGAGCAGCCGGGCGGCGGCGGTGATGAAGGGCGGGTCGGGGCTGTAAAAGCCATAGTAGGCCGTGAGCTTGCTAATCTCGGTTGCATCCAGGTAGTAGGGGGCCCCGAACGCCATGACGATCAGGCGCGCTTTCTGGCTACGAAGCTGCTCGGTCGCCTGGCGCAGGAAGAGTTTGACGGCTTCACTGGAAGGAGTCTCATCGCGCTGCACGCGGCTCATCAGGAAGATGATCCAGTCGGCGTTGCGCACGGTCTCCTCGAGGGTTTTGGTCTCTTCGGGGGTGGCCGCTGCGTTCAGGTAGCGGCTGAGCAGATCGAAGCTCATGCTGGTGAGTTGCTCGGGCGCAAGCTGGCCGCTGGCGGTGGGACCGTAGCGGGCGAGCAGTGCCTTCTCGAGCGCATCCACCGGAATCAGCGGATGCGGTTCGCAGCTCCCGCACTCCTTCATCGGCCGGGCATCACTGAAGATGACGATTTTCTCGGTCGGCAGAGGCGGTCCCGGCACGCGGTCGGCGAGTTCATCCGGGCCGGGGTAGAGCAGTGTGGCCGCCTCTTGAGCGATGCGTGCGATCTCGTTTGTATCGCGCCGGAGCGGGCTCTCCGTGAGGGTTTCGGGCAATGGCACCTGGACGGTCGCCGGATCGAAGACCCCATCGTAGAGTCGCAGTTTGAGGCGAAGCAGCCGGCCCAGCGATTCATCGACACGGGCGGCAAAGACCGGGTCGTTTTGGTAGCTCTCGGTGAAGAAGGCGATGGCGCTCTCGATGTTGGCACGCTGCTCGGCCCAGCTCCCGCTGGCGCTGAACTCGCTCAGGACCAGCAAGTCATTGCCGGCGACGAAGGCTTCCTGCGCCACCCGCTTCGGCGGGAAGGTCCCCACCTGGTCCATGTAGAAGCGGCGCAGCGCCGGCACGCCGAGGGCGTCGCTCACCAGAATGCCGCCTTGCCCGCGCCAGGGCTGAAACTCGGGCAGCGCCAGGATGGCCGGGAGGTTCTGGGCATCGAGGCTGATCGGACGCGTGAGTTGGCGGATGTTGCCCTGAAGGCCGCGGTAGCGGATGTTGGTCGTCATCAATCCGTCGGTTTGGCCGGCCGCATCATCGGGGTTCAACCCGGTTGCCGCAAAGAACGGGGGGAGATCGCTCAGGCGCATCTCGTCCAGCGATTTCTGGATGGTGGCGATCTCCTCGTCCGGGCGGCGGTCGCTGGCACCCAGCCCGGGAAAATGCTGCACGATCGTGGCCACGCGATTCTGCGAGCCCCGGTGCACACCACGGACGAACGCGCGCCCCATCTGGCTCACCCAGTAGGGATCGCCGCCGAAGACGCTGGTGCCCAGATCGCCGCGCAATTCGGGGCGCGGCGTGGTGAGGACGTCCAGACTCGGGCCGAGAAGCATGTTGAACCCGAGCGCTGCTATCTCGCGCCCCAGAACTCTGCCCACAATCTCGGCATTCGCCGGCGCCCAGGTCGCGCCAATTGCCATCTGTGAAGGAATCTCGGTGAGGCCGCTACGGGGCAGGCTATCCTCAGGATGGATCTGCGACGTCTCGAGCTCCCCGGCGATGAAGAGCGGAACGAAAGGGGCACCTCCCTCGCGGGCGCTACTCCCCGCGAGGGCCAGCGACTGCAAGCCATTGGTGAGGCTGATCACCTGGGTGACCGTGGTGCTGTTATTGATATAGTTCCCGTTCGAGGGCCGCAGCACCACACCGCCAACGTGCAGGTCACGCACCAGCCGGGCGGCTGTCGATTCCGGTCCCACGTCGGTCCCGGGAATGCTGACCATGAAGAGTTGGCCCACCCGCTGCGCCGCTGGCATCGCCGCGATCAGCGCCTCAACGCTGGTCGCTTGAGCCTGGGCCACCGCCCTGGTCGGTCCCAGAAACTGGCTCGCCAGGACGAGGACGGCGAGCAAACGTCCGAGGAGAGAGTGTGTGCGCATGCGTGTTGTACTCTACGCCGGGTCGGATCGCGTCATGATCGATAGAAGCGTAGGAGAATCGTAGGGTTCACGTCTGGCTACTCCCAACAATTGTGAATAGTATAATTCCACAACAGCAGACTTCTCTTTCTCCTCCTTTTGCCGAGCGCTGTGGGCCTGCGACACCCGCAGCGCTCATGGCTTTTGAGGAGATTGACGGTTTCTTCCGCTGGTCCTCGAGCCGGCGCCCGTGGACTGGCCTGCGCAGGCCGATCAGATCGAGCGAGGGGCGCTGCCGCCGGGAGCGGCCTTGCTTTTTCAACCACAACATCCGGTGTGGTGCCCGCGCCCTGATCCATGTTTCCTCCAGTTCCGTCCCCACGATGAGAATTCCATCCAGCACCCTCAACCTGACAAGTGAATGAACCGGCGGAAGCGCGCGGATCACCGCAGCGTGCCACCGTTCGCCTCGTCGCCAGCCGCATCCGGCTGC
>DOUV01000806.1 GCA_003520455.1 Chloroflexota bacterium
TGGCTGCCGGCGGCCAGCTCGAGCCACCTACGTATGGACACCCAAGCGTTTAACGGACCGCGCACGCTGACCGTCCGCGTCAACGGCGAGCCAGTGCTGACGACGGCTGTCGGCGACCGCCAGACGATCACCACACCGCCGCTCACCCTGCGCCGCGGCCACAACACCATCGCCCTCGACCTCGCCGAGGGCTGCCAGCGCCCGACCGACCTCGACCCCGCCTCGGGCGACGGACGTTGCCTGGGCCTTCTGGTCTACAGCCTGGCACTGACTCCATAACTCAGATTATTCCGACCGCGCCGTCGGCCAACTACAGCCCTCCCCTTCGGGCGAGGTAGACTCTCTACCAAAAGGTCGAGGCATCATCCCCCATGCGGTCGTGGCAGGCGCGCCGCTGATCCGGTATCCTCGACCACGATTCGTGGTTCGTTGTTCTGCGCGACGGACGCACGGAACTGTTCCGTGCGGATCACGAATGAGACCACCGAAAGAGGATACCCATGGAAAACAGTTCACTCCTGGAAGCAAACCTCGGGGAGGCTCCTTCAGTTCACGAGCAGACCAGCGGCGGCACGCGCCATGGCCCAGCGTTGCTGGAAGTGCTGCGCGGGCGCAACTTCCGGCTGCTCTGGATCGGCGAGGCCATCTCGCTGCTGGGCGACCAGTTTCACCTGATCGTGCTGCCCTGGCTGGTGCTCCAGTTGACCGGGAACGGCCTGGCGATGGGCACGGTTCTGGCCACCGCAGGGATCCCGCGCGCCCTCTTCATGCTGGTGGGCGGCGCGCTGACCGACCGCTTCTCGCCGCGTGGCCTCATGCTCGGGTCGAATCTCCTTCGCCTGGGCCTGGTCGCCTTACTGGCGGCGCTGGTGTTCATGGGGCACATCAACCTGGGGATGCTCTACCTGTTTGCCCTCACGTTCGGGTTGGTGGACGCCTTCTTCTACCCGGCGCAATCCTCGATTGTTCCGCAACTCGTGGAGGAAGAACACCTCCAGGCGGCCAATTCCCTCACGCAGGGAACAGCACAACTGAGCCTCTTCGCCGGCCCAGTGCTGGCGGGGGTGATGATCACACTATTGGACGGCGGCGCGCCGATCGCCGGGGAGGCCGTACCGGGCCTGTGGGGAATCGCCTTTGCGTTCGCCTTCGACGCCTTCACCTTCCTGGTGTCAGCTCTTACCCTCTGGCGGATCCGCATAGACCGGCCCGAAGCACAGGTCGGAAAGGCCGACGGCGCCGGGGGCGTGCTGGCGTCAATCCGCGAGGGGTTGGACTACGTATGGAGCAACGCCGGGTTGCGCACCCTCTTCCTCGTCGTCGCGGCGATCAACCTTCTGGTGAACGGTCCCTTCGCCGTCGGTATCCCGGTGCTGGCCGATTCGCGCTTCGTGGGCGGCGCGGCGGCCTTCGGCATCATCATGTCGGCCTATGGCGGCGGCTCGCTGTTTGGTATCATCCTGGCAGGCGCGTTGCCCCCGCCCCCGTTACGGTACATGGCAACCGTGCTGCTGGCCATCACGAGTACGCTAGGGGTTGGCGTGGCAGTGCTCGGCTTCGTTGCCTCGACGCCGGCTGCGGCGCTCGACGCATTGCTCATGGGCGCGGTCAACGGCTACGTCTTCATCCTGTTCATCACCTGGCTGCAGCGCCGGACCCCCCAAAAGATGCTGGGGCGGATGATGAGCCTGTTGATGTTCGCGGCTATCGGACTCAACCCCGTTTCCATGGCACTCTCCGGCGCCCTGGTGGAACTGAACGTCGTAGCGCTGTTTGTCGGAGCCGGCACCCTGATGGCCGTGATCACGCTCCTCTCGGCCTTTCACCCCAACGTGCGGGCGCTCGGGGTTGAGGCTGAGGTGAAACTGGCGAGCGCCTGATTGTCACCGCCCTGTCCAATGGTGACAGCGCCTCATTGGACAGGGCGGGCCAACGAAACCGCAAGGGACGCAATGGGTGCGAAGACTTGCCTTGTTTTACCCAATGCCCGGGGCGACAGGCAGTACGTCCTTCACGAGCGCGGCGGTCGTCACGGCAGACCGGCCCATCGCCGCGATGGTGAACCATGTGATCTCACCACGCATCTCGCGGGATAGTTCCATGAGGAGTAGGGCCGGTCTGAACCGCTAGAATACCAGTCAAGGCGTCGCCGGGGGCGGGTGATCGGAGACTTCTGAAGGCTTCCGAGACTTCGGCGGTCTGACTCCGCCAGATGCCCGGCGCGTTCGAAGTGCCGGGCAGGGTTGTCTCCAGAAAGAAGCGTAGCAGGCCTCTCCTCGCCACGCGCCCGAAAATCGGACAAACGTTTGACGTGCAGGGGACTGCGCGGTATACTCCTTCCGTGTCTGAGGGAGAGAGAATGCAATGATACCAATTTTTCCGTTTACCGCGATAGTCGGCCAGAATAAGATGAAGCGGGCCCTGATCCTGAATGCTATCAGCACTCGAATTGGTGGCGTGCTGATCCGGGGTGAGCGGGGCACTGCCAAGAGTACCGCCGCGAGGGCGCTCGCCGCGCTCTTGCCCGAGATCGAGGTGGTTGCCGATTGCCCCTTCGGTTGCGATCCCGACCAACCCAACGTTTTGTGTGATTACTGCCAGGCGAGGGTGGAAAGCGGAGAGGTCCTGCCCGTTGCCTTCCGGCGCACTCGAGTGGTCGACCTCCCGGTGAGCGCGACCGAGGACCGTGTGGTCGGCACGCTCGATATCGAGCAGGCCATCAAGCACGGCGAGAAAAAGTTCGAGCCAGGTGTACTCGCCGCTGCGAACCGCGGCCTACTCTACGTGGACGAGGTCAACCTTCTCGATGACCACGTGGTTGACCTGCTGCTCGACTCGGCCGCGATGGGGGTCAACGTGGTCGAGCGCGAGGGAATCTCCTTCAGCCACCCGGCCCAGTTCATCCTCGTCGGCACGATGAACCCCGAGGAGGGTGAGCTCCGGCCCCAATTGCTCGACCGCTTTGGGCTGTGGGTCGAGATCCAGGGGATCACGGAGCCCGAGCAGCGCATGCAGATTCTAGAGCGGCGCATCACCTTCGAGTCCGACCCCGAGGGCTTTCTGGCCAGGTGGCGGCCGGAGGAGGAGAAACTCTCGCGCCAGATCGCCGAGGCTCGTCGGCGGCTGCCTGGCGTTACCTACAGCCCTGAGAATCTCTTCGCCATCGCTCAGTTGACCGCCGAGTTGGGCGTGGACGGTCACCGCGCCGACATCACGATTCTGAAAGCGGCGCTGGCTCACGCCGCGCTGGCCGGGCGCCGGCGAATCAACGACGTCGATATTCTAACCGCTGCGGAGTTGGCGCTCCCACACCGGCTCAAGCGCCGCCCACTGCAGGGGAGCGAGCGCGAGATGCAGCAGCTTCACGAGCGGCTGGAGCAGGCACGCCGCGAGGCCGAGAAGCGCCAAAACGAGGAGCAAGATGACGGCGGCGTCGAGGCCCAAGAGCTAAAAAAAAACGATGAGCTGAGCAACGAGGAGTCTGAAGCCGAGGGCCAGTCCAGTGAAGAGTCGGCGGCCGACCTGGGCGAGGACGCCCGCCCGCGGCCACAGCAGGTCCCCGACCAGAGCAGCGACCATGCTGAGAACGGCCACGATCGACAGGTTGCGGTCGGTGATCTTTTCAAAGTCAAGAAGCTGCAGACGAACCTGGACCGGCTCACTCGACGAATGGCCGGCAAGCGCTCCTTTACCCGCACCGAGCGCAAACGCGGCCGCTACATCAAAGCCCGTCCGGCTGGCGACCGGCTCGAGGACGTTGCCTTCGATGCCACTCTGCGCGCGGCCGCTCCCCAGCAGATCCACCGTCAGGATAATCACCTGGCGCTCAAAATCCACAAGAGCGAGGTTCAGCGCAAGGTCCGGGTCCGGCGATCGGCCAATTTGGTGCTTTTCGTAGTGGATGCCTCCTGGAGTATGGCCGCCAGCGAGCGCATGGAGGCCACCAAGGGCGCGATCCTCTCGCTCTTGCTCGACGCCTATCAGAAGCGCGACGCGGTTGGGCTGGTGATTTTTCAGAAGGACAAGGCCCGGGTCATGTTACCGCCGACCAGCAGTGTTGAGTTGGCCCACAAGGCGCTGGCAGAGATCCCTGTGGGTGGGAAGACGCCGCTCTCCAGCGGGCTCTACACGGCATTCGAGATAATCGAGCGCGAGAAGCGGGCGAATCCCGAGGTCATGCCACTGATGATCTTGCTGACCGACGGCGCTGGCAACGTCAGCATGGGCAATATGCCTCCCCAGCAGGAGGCGATCAGGATCGCTGCCCTCTTCCGCGAGCAGCACATCCGCAGCGTCGTAATCAACACTGAGCATGAAGCCTTCGACCGCGGTCTCGCGCAGAATCTCGCCGACGAGATGGGCGCGGAGTGCTTCACGCTCAAAGAGTTCTCGGTTGGCGCCCTCGAAGATGTCGTTCGCCAGCGGCTCAGGTAGCCAGTAGCAAAGGTAGCAGGAACATGCGGTTGCACTGCATGCCCCTTGCGGAAAGGGCTGCATAGGCAACTGTGCTGCCTGGCCTGGCACCTCCCCGATTCCCTGTGAGCAGACTCAATACCTGGAAACTCCTCCTGCTGGTCCTGGTGCTCTTTGTCGGCTGGCAGAGCGCCAATCTCGACGCCTTTGAGCCCGATTACGACGAAGGTGTCTACCTTTCCGAAGCCCGCCTTCTCCATGAGGGCTATACCCTCTACACCGAGATCAAATCCCCATCGCCGCCGCTCTTCATCTGGGGGCTGGCGACCAGCTTTGCAGTGGCCGGTCGGGCCGCGGTCGAACCGGCGCGGGTACTGATCGTACTCTCAGGCGCTATGGGCCTGGCGGCTCTTGTCGCCATCGGCCGGCGGCTGGTGCCGGCAGTGGGCGGTTTTGCCGGCCTCCTGGCGGTGACTCTGCTCGTGCTCTTCCCTCGTTGGTCCCTGTACGGTCGACTGGCCATGTCCGACATTCCCTCGCTCAGCTTCACTATGCTGGCAGTGGCGCTGGCGCTGCAATCGTGGCCGGATGGCCAGCGGCGCTGGCTGGGCCTGGCCGGCGCGGCGGCGGCGTTGGCTCTGTTGACCAAGATGCTGGCCACCTACGCAGTGCCGCTGCTCGCCCTGATCGTGCTCCTCGGGCGCTGGCGGGATCGCGAGCGCCTCTCCTGGACAGCCTGGCTCCAGATCCTCCTGCTCGATGGACTGGTCACGCTGATCGGTTTCCTGGTCCCGGTTCTACTCATCCTTCCGTGGCTCGATGTACCGGCCGCCTACGAACTGCTCTTTCGGTTCCATTGGGAGGCCGGCCGCGCCTGGACCGATCCGCCGAATGCCCTGCGCCTGATGGCGATCTTTCTCGGTGAGCACGCCGGTTGGACCTTGCTGGCGCTGGTTGGATGGGCGTGGCTGGTGCGACGCCGGGCCTGGCGGTCGCTGGCGCTGCTCATCGGTTGGGCAGCCCTGGTGGTAGCGATGCTCTCGCAGCACGCGCCGCTCTGGGGGCACTTGCTACTCCCGCTGCTGCCGCCACGCTACGCCGCCTCATTCCTTGGGGTAATCTGCCCATCCATTCGGCGGGGCTTGCTCCGGGCACTCGAACCGGCAAGCCGCACCGCGGACCGACAGGCCGTCAGGGATGATTCGACGTGACGCGCTCCTGCTGCAGCAGCCCAGCGAACCAGACTGCAGCCGGTCTCGCCTCCGAAACATCGACTCGAGTCGCTGCGCCCGCGCCACCCGGTCCTGCTCGAAGTACCGGCCCCTCTTT
>DOUV01001002.1 GCA_003520455.1 Chloroflexota bacterium
CGGCCCGCTCACGCTGCCCGTGACGCGGCTGGTGGCCGCCGGCGCGGCCATCGTGGTGACCGCCGGCCTCTACTTCTTCCTCTATCGGACGCCACCGGGCAAAACCATCCGGGCTGTGGCAAACAACCGGACTGCCGCGGAGTTGATGGGGATTCCGTCAAACCGGGTGCTGGCACTGAGTTTTGGTCTGGGGACGATGCTGGCAACCGTGGCCGGGGGATTGATTGCAACCTTCTTTCCCTTTACGATCCTGTCCGGCGGGACGTACGAGTTGAAGAGCTTTGTGATCAGCGTGCTCGGCGGGCTGGGCAATCCGCTGGGAGCACTGCTGGGCGGGCTCGTGCTGGGTGGACTGGAGGGCTTCATCCCAGTCTTCCTGCCCGTCACCTGGGTACCGGTGATCGAGTTCGGACTGTTCGTCCTCATCCTGCTCGTCCGTCCCAGCGGACTGTTCGGAGGGCGCGAATGAACCTGGAAAGTATGCGCCACCCGAGCCGGGCGCTGACGAACCTGCAGGTCGTGAGCCAACCGGGGCTCTGGTTGGCGCTGCTGCTCGTGGTGGCCGGCGGCCTCGCTGCGCCGCTCACACAGTCGCCCACCCTGCGGGAAAGCATGTTCTTGCTACTGATGTTCGTGGCCCTGGCTTCCAGCCTGAACATCCTCCTCGGCTACACCGGCTACGTAAGTTTTGGGCACATCGTCTTTTTCGGGCTGGGCGGCTACGTCGGTTTCTACTTCTTGAGTCAGCAGCAGTGGCCCCTCCTCGGCGCCGCGCTGGCCGGTGGGATAGCCGCCGGCTTGCTCGCGCTGCTGCTGGGCCTCTCGATCCTACGACTCCGGGGGGCGTACTTCGCACTGGCGACCATCGGCATCAATGAGGCCATGCGTGCCTTCATCAACAACTTCAAGCCGTTCGGTGGGCCGACGGGCATGTCGCTCAACTTCACTGTGTATCGAGAGTACGGGGGCGCCGCACAGGCTCTGTGGCTGACGTACTATGCCCTCTTGGGTCTGACCCTTCTGGTGCTGGTCATCAGTTATATCGTCAAGTCCTCCAAGTTTGGCCTCGGCTTGATGTCCATCCGCGAGGACGAAGACGCGGCCATCGTGATGGGCGTGAACGCGCCGCGCGCCAAAACCTGGGCCTTCGTGCTCTCGGCCCTCTTCCCCGGCATCATCGGCACCCTCTTCTTTTTCAAAAATGGCAATATCGAGCCAGGCGATGCCTTCCGCCTGAATCTCTCAATCGAGATTATCGTGATGGTGATGCTCGGCGGCCAGGGAACGGTGCTCGGGCCGGTCCTGGGGGCGGCCCTCTACGAGCGACTGCGCGGGTACCTGCTCACCAGTCCCCTCTTCAAGAATTTGCAACTCACCTTCGCCGGGCTGGTTCTACTCGTCATCATCCTGTTTGTCCCGGCAGGCATCGTCGGGTGGTTGCGCGCCCGGTGGCCGCGCCTGCGGAGGTTGCTAGAATGACGAGCGGAGGGAGGCATCCATGACTCGGCCGTTGACGCTTCAAGTCCAGCATGTCAGCAAGCGCTTTGGGGGCTTGCAGGCCCTTGACGGCGTCACCTTCGACCTGCCGGAGGGGCAAATCTTGGGGTTGATTGGTCCCAACGGCGCCGGCAAGACCACCCTGTTCAACGTGATCAACGGAGTGTACCGTCCCGATGAAGGGCGTGTCATCTTCCGGGGTCAGGATATCACCGCCTGGCCGCCCTACAAGGTGGCCCACCTGGGCCTGGCCCGAACGCATCAAATCGTCCGGCCGCTCAACGAACTCACGGTGCGTGAAAACGTGACGGCGGGGGCCTGCTTCGGGCGCAAGAATTACGACCTGGGCAGGGCCCGGGAGCGGGCCGACGCTATGCTGGAATTGGTTGGGCTTGCTCCCCGCGCCGATCTCCTGGCGGCCAGCCTGAACGTGGCTCAGAAGAAACGGCTGGAGCTGGCCCGTGCGCTGGCGGCCGATCCCTACTTGCTCCTGCTCGACGAGGTGTTGGCCGGCCTCAACCCCACCGAGATTGCCGAGATGGTTCACACGATCCGCCAGATCCGCGACGGAGGCGTCACGATTCTGATCATCGAGCACGTCATGCACGCTCTGATGAACGTCTCTGAATGGGTGATCGTGCTTGACTACGGCGAGAAGATCGCCGAGGGCACGCCGGAGCAGGTGGCCACCAACCCGAAGGTGATCGAGGCCTACCTGGGTGACCCGAAACTGGCCGAGCAACTGCTGAATGAAACGTGATACATGGCCCGTGATGCGTGACAATCATGGGGATGGTTCAAAATTTGGGTTGCACTTGTGAATGTAACCTCCGCCTGAAGTCGTCACGCATCACGCCTCATGTGTGCCCATCGCCCCTAAGCACAACCATAGAGGCTGGCACGCCACCCGGAGACGGAGAACGATGGCCCTTCTTGAGATCCGCGATCTTGAATCAGGGTATGGCGAGGTCCAAATCCTTTGGGACGCATCGCTGCAACTCGAACGAGGCCGGCTCACCACCCTCGTTGGCTCGAATGGTGTCGGCAAGACGACCTTGCTGCGCAGTGTGATGGGGTTGATCCGGCCCTGGAGTGGCTCGGTCATCTTCGATGGCCGCGACGTGACCAATCTCTCAGCCCATACGAAGGTCGAACTCGGGCTCGTGCTGGTACCCGAAGGGCGACAGTTGTTCACCGACATGACCGTCTATGAGAACCTCGAGATGGGGGCGGTCAACCGGCGCGCCAGGCCACATTTCCGGCGCAACCTGGGCTGGGTGTATGAGGTTTTTCCGCGGCTGCAGGAACGCCAGAAGCAGCCGGCCGGCACATTGAGCGGTGGGGAGCAGCAGATGCTGGCGGTGGCACGCGGCATCATGGCCGAACCGCGTATTCTGATGATCGACGAACTCTCGCTGGGCCTGGCCCCAGTGTTAGCAATCGGTCTATTCGAGACCCTGCGAGAGTTGAAGCAGACCGGCCTCACGATGCTGCTGGTGGAGCAGAACGTCCACCTGGCGCTGGCGATCAGCGACTACGCCTACGTCCTCAGCCAGGGGCGTATCACGCTGCAGGGCGAAGCACGCGAGGTGGCTCGCAAAGACGAGGTGCGGGCGGCCTACCTCGGGATCTAATCCGAGCCTCACGAGTGGTGAGCTCTGCGTCCTGGGTTGAACACGACCTGTGACGGTTTTTTGATGTGGAGGCAACTCGAGCTCGTCGTGGCAAACTGCTGGCGGTCGCCTCCGCGGCCACGAGTCCAACCCGTTGACACAGCCTGAATGCAGAGCTATACTCTGGGCAATCGACCTGTATAGGGCATTGTGGCCGGCCGCAGCCGGCCACTTTTCTTTATTGAGCACAAGGAGGGGTGCGCTTATGAATGTCGAAAGCCCGTTTCGACGGGAGGCGCTGACGTTTGACGACGTCCTGCTCCTGCCCGGCTACAGTGAGGTGCTGCCGTCGGAGATCGATCTGAGCACCGAACTGGCGCCGGGCTTTCGTTTAAAGATCCCCTTGCTCTCGGCCGCTATGGATACGGTGTCCGAGGCACGGCTGGCCATCGCCCTCGCGCGGGAAGGGGGGCTCGCCGTCATCCACCGCAACCTGACGATTGAGGATCAGGCGGCGGAGGTTGACAAAGTCAAACGGTCGGAGAGTGGCATGATCGCGGACCCGATCACATTGCCGCCGGAGGCGACGCTCGAGCAAGCCGAGAACTTGATGGCGACCTACCGGATCTCTGGCGTCCCCATCACCGAGAACGGCCGCCTGACCGGCATCCTCACCAACCGCGACATACGTTTCGCCACCGACTACACCCGCCCCGTGAGCGAGTACATGACGGCTCGCAATTTGGTGACGGCCGCTCTGGGCACGACCCTGGAAGAAGCCAAGGCGATTCTCCAGGAACACCGGATTGAGAAACTGCCGCTGGTGGACGGCCGTGGCCAACTCGTCGGCCTCATTACCGTTAAGGATATTCAGAAAAAGCGCGACTACCCCCTCGCGGCGACGGATCGCTACGGGCGGCTGCTGGTGGCGGCCGCCGTCGGAGCCGGGCGCGACTCCCGCGAACGCGCGG
>DOUV01000898.1 GCA_003520455.1 Chloroflexota bacterium
CGGGGTGGCCGGTTCCGCCTCCCGGCCACCGGCCACCGGCCACCGGCCACCCAACCCACCCCGCCCGTTTCACGATCTCAACCAGCTTCCCGCCCACAACTACAACCTGGTCCCGGTCGAGCGCTACTTCACCCTCAAGGGCAAGCGCCAACTCGACTACATCTCGTCCCAGGGATGCCGCTTTCGCTGCTCGTTCTGCGCCGATCCCTACGTCTACAACCGCGCCTGGAGCGGGCTGTCACCCCAGCGCGTGGGCGCCGAGATCGAGTCTCTCTGGCAGCGCTACCGCTTCGCCGAGCTGTCGTTCCAGGACGAGACCTTCTTCACCAGGCGCGAACGGGTCGAGGCCATCGCCGAGGAGCTCATCGCCCGTCGGCTGGAGATCGGCTGGACCGGTACGCTCCGTGCCGATCAGGGCTTCCGCCTCCCCGACGAGGTTCTCGCGAAATGCAGGCGGGCTGGCCTGCGGCGAGTGATGGTCGGAGTCGAATCGGGGTCGCAGGCGATGCTGGACTGGATCAAGAAAGACATCAAGCTGGAGCAGGTCTGGGATACGGCCGAGAAGTGCGCCCGCCACCGCATCGGCATGATCATTAACATCATCGTCGGCTTCCCTGGAGAGCCGGATGAGAGTGTGGCCGAGAGCCTGGCTGTCGCCAAACGGCTACGCGCCATAAGCGCCGATTTTGAGGTTGCCGTCTTCTACTACAAACCCTATCCCGGCAACGCGATCGCCGACCGGTTGCTACACGAGGGGTACACCTTCCCACAGACGCTTGAGGCGTGGGCAAACTTCGACTACGTCGGCTCGTCCGGCCCGTGGGTGACGCCGGAGACATGGCATCTCATCGAGGGCTTCAAGTTCTATCAGCGCTTTGCGTTCGGGCGCAACGGGCACCCGCTCCGCCAGCCGCTGCGTTTGGCCGCCAGGTGGCGCGTCGACCGCGATTTCTACGCCTTCCCCGTCGAGAAGTGGGTCGTGGAGCGGCTGCGACCGCGACAGCGGTTGTCGTAGCAATGGCACGGGCAATGAGCCCAACAGTGCCCCTGGCGCTACGCCTTACGGTTTGCGACTGACGACCGGCGTCCCAGGCTGACACGCAGATGCTTTCGCAAGGATGAGGTTTGATGGACATCCTGCTCGCGCACGGGTATTACCTGGACGAGGATCCGCACGAACGGAGGGTGATGAAACCCTATCCGCCGCTGGGGATTCTCTACCTCTCGGCCTATCTCAAATCAAAGGGCTTCGACGTCGGGCTGTTCGACTCGACGTTCCAGCGTCGGCAGGCTTTCTTCGAGCTGGTCGAGCGCGAGCGGCCGCCGGTTGTGGGCCTCTACTGCAACCTGATGACCAAGTTCAACGTGCTGGCGATGATCGAGGCCTGCAAGCGAGTCGGGGCGACGGTGATTCTGGGGGGCCCAGAACCGCCCTTCTACGCCGAGGAGTACCTGGCGCGCGGCGCCGATATCGTCGTCACCGGCGAGGGTGAGCTGACGCTGGAGGAACTCCTGCCCCACCTGGCGCAGCGTGGCGTGCGGGACATGGCCCACATCAAGGGCATCAGCTACCGCGGCGACGATGGGCAGATTGTCAAGACGCCGGATCGCCCCTTCATCACGAACCTGGATGAGCTTCCCTGGCCGGATCGGTTTTCCATCGATCTGCAGCAGTACGTCAACGTCTGGCGCAAGCACCACGGCATGGGCTCGGTCTCCCTGATCACGGCTCGGGGCTGCCCCTTCACCTGCAAGTGGTGCTCGCACTCGGTCTACGGCGTCAGCCACCGTCGCCGCTCGCCCGAGGGTGTGGCCGACGAGGTGGAATGGCTCGTGGCGGCCTACGCGCCCGACATGCTCTGGTACGCTGACGACGTATTCACCATCCACCGCACCTGGTTTTTGACCTACGCTGCCGAGTTGAAGCGGCGCGGCATTCGGATCCCCTTCGAATGCATCTCCCGTGCCGACCGGATGAACGCGGAGGTCGTCCAGGCGTTGGCCGAGAGCGGCTGCTACCGCCTCTGGATTGGCGCCGAGAGCGGCTCGCAGCGCATCCTCGACGCGATGGATCGCAAGACGAATATCGAGCGGGTCCGGGAGATGACCCGCCTGCTTCAGCAACACGGCATCGAGACCGGGATGTTCATCATGCTCGGGTATGAGGGCGAGACCGACGAGGACCTGGAGGCCACGGTCGATCACCTCAAAGAGTCGAACCCCGATCTCTTCCTGACCACCGTCGCCTACCCCATCCGGGGCACGACCTATTACCGGGAGGTCGAGAGCCGGGTGCTCGCCCGCCTGCCCTGGGAGCAGCGCACCGACCGCGACTTGACTGTTGCCGGCCGTCACTCGAAACGTTATTACAGCTTTGCCACCCGCTGGATGGTCAACGAGGTCAAGCTTCACCAACTTCTCCACTCCCAGGAGGGCACCGGCCGCGGGCCGCGACAGGTCGCCCAGGTCGCTAAGGCCTTCGTGAACTCGCGGGTTGGGCGGCTCGGCATGGCGCTCAGCCGCAACGAGGTCGAGGCGTGAACCCCAACGCCGACCCTCTCCTGAAGCCGGAGGCGGCCTTCGATCATGCGGCAGCGAGCTACGACGCCGCCTTCACCGACACGCACCTCGGACGGCTGTTGCGCGAGGCGGTCTGGGCGCGGCTGGCGCAGCAGTTCCAGCCCGGGATGCACATTCTGGAGCTCAACTGCGGTACGGGTGAGGATGCGATCTGGCTGGCGCGGCGCGGCCTGCGGGTGACGGCCACCGACAACTCACCCGGGATGCTCGCCGTGGCCAGAGGGAAGGCCGGGCGGGCGGGCGTTGATGATCGGATTGAGTTTCGCCGCCTTGATTTGGGGGAGATTGGAGAGTGGAGATTCGAGGTTGAGGGGGAGCGCCGAGAGCGCGAAGACGGGCCTGCTGGCTTCGACGGCGTCCTCTCCAACTTTGGCGGGTTGAACT
>DOUV01000637.1:0-1404 GCA_003520455.1 Chloroflexota bacterium
GGCGCCGTCACCAACATCCTGGAATAATAACGACCCTGGGCCGCTCAGCAGCGCAACTTACCGTGGGAGGGGGTTCCGGCTACGGCCCCCTCCCACTTTTGCACGGCAGCTTACGCCGCGCATGGAAGTGAGGTATACTTATGGCCAAAAAAGCGATTCGAACCGTCATTACGTTGGCCTGCACGGAGTGTAAGGAGCGTAACTATACGACGGAGAAAAACCGCCGCAACGATCAGCAGCGCCTCGAACTGAACAAGTACTGCCCGCGCTGCCGCCGGCATCGCTTGCACCGAGAGACGAAGTAAAACGTGGAACGGAAACCGTAAGGCGTCCAGTTGATGGGATTGCGGCCTGTGAAGGGTATGTCCGCATGGCAACCATTCCATATTTGGGCTTTACGTTTCGCTCTTATTCGAATACGGTGTGCTGGGGCCGGGGCGAAGGTGCGACACACTTCGGAAAGTGCGTCGTACTTGATCCGCGCACACGACTCCGATTTGAACGGCGTTTAAAGTGGGGGGACTTATGGCTCAAGCAAAAACCGGGATGAAGGATAGCAACGCCATCGTGGTTTACCTGCGCCAGGTGCGCTCTGAATTGGGCAAAGTGGTCTGGCCAACCCGCGATCAGGCGTTGAATCTGACTGGCGTTGTGCTGGCGGTGACCGTGGTGATGAGCCTCTTTTTGGGCGGACTCGACTTCATCTTTGCAAGACTGGTTGAGGCCCTGCTCCGCGTCTTGTAACAAGCCAGTAGATAGCCGGAGGAAGGAACAACTCGCTGTGGATGAGCGAGATCGCGATCTGTACAACGAAGAACGGCCCGAGGCTGATTCCCAGCGCCGCTGGTATGTGATTCATAGTTACTCAGGGTACGAAAATAAGGTCAAGAAGAACCTGGAGAGCCGCATCGAATCGATGGGAATGCAGGATCGTATCTTCCAGGTCGTCGTCCCGACGGAAGAGCAGGTGGAGCTCAAGGGCGGTCAGCGCCGCACCACCGAGCGCCGAATCTTCCCCGGCTACATCCTGGTGGAGATGGTTATGGACGACGACTCCTGGTACGTCGTCCGCAACACCCCCGGCGTGACCGGCTTCGTCGGAATGGGGTCGAAACCGACTCCGTTGCGTCAAGAGGAAGTGGACCGCATCCTCAAACGCATGGAAGCCGAGGCCCCGACCATCAAGATCAACTTCCGCGAGTCCGACTCCGTGAGGATCACCGATGGGCCGTTCAAGGACTTTCACGGGGTCGTCGACCACATCGACCGTGAGAAAGGCAAGGTACGCGTTCTGGTCAATTTCTTTGGCCGCGAGACGCCGATTGAGCTCGATTTCCTCCAGGTCGAGCGGGTCTGATCCCCCAGGGAGGATGTGTTCATATTTCTGGAAAAGTGGCGCGTACG
>DOUV01000637.1:1412-4964 GCA_003520455.1 Chloroflexota bacterium
CTTTTCCAGAAAGTGAGATACGCCATCTCCCCGAGGAGCAGGGAGCCAGTCGCAATTTGCTCTTGCCGTCTGCCACCTGTTGCTTGTTAGCTGTTGTTACTTGTTACGTGGGAGGGCCACGATGGCCCGTACAACCACAAGGAGAAAGATTTCATGGCGAAACGTATCAAAGCTGTTGTGACGCTGCAGCTCAACGCAGGGAAGGCCAACCCGGCCCCACCGGTCGGTCCGGCCCTCGGTCAGCACGGTGTCAACATCATGGGGTTCTGCAAAGAGTACAACGCGCGAACCCAGGATAAGCTCGGTCAGGTGATTCCGGCCGAGATCACCATCTACCAGGATGGGAGCTTCGCCTTTGTGCTGAAGACTTCCCCGGCCGCCGACCTGCTGAAGCAGGCCGCGAAAGTCCAGAAGGGGAGCGGCGAGCCGAATCGCAACAAGATCGGTACCGTCACTCGGGCTCAATTGCGGGACATCGCGCAGGTGAAGATGCAGGATCTCAACGCCAACGACATCGATGCGGCGGTTCGCATGATCGAGGGGACCGCCCGGAGCATGGGCATCGCCGTCACTGACTGAGTCGAGGTTACAGGCGAGAAGGTCAAGGTTAGACGCTATACCGTGGTCGTGCGATGAAGTGGGCGATCTCGTTGCAGAACTTTCAACCTTTGACATCAACGTGGGAGGGCCGAGAGACGGCCCGCCTGACCACAGGAGACAACTTATGGCAAATCACGGGAAGAAGTACTTGCAGGCGCTTCAACAAGTTGACACCACCGGAGTGTACAACCCGGAAGAAGCGCTCAAATTGATCAAAGAGACCGCGTTTGCGAAGTTCGACGAGACGGTCGAGGTTCACATCCGCACGGGCCTCGATCCACGCAAGGCCGATCAGCAATTGCGCGGAACCGTGCTGCTTCCTCACGGCACCGGCAAGACTGTCCGCATCGTCGTCTTTGCCGACGGTGAGGGCGCTCGCCTGGCCGAGGAGGCCGGCGCCGACTACGTTGGCGCCGAAGAGCTGGCGAAGAAGATCGAAGGTGGCTGGACCGATTTCGATATCGCCATCGCCACTCCGAACATGATGCGCGTCGTCGGCCGGCTGGGTCGCATCCTCGGTCCACGCGGGTTGATGCCCAGCCCCAAGAGCGGCACCGTCGTCAACCCTGAGGACCTGCCTCGCGTGATCCGTGAGGCGCGTCAGGGCCGGGTCGAGTTCCGTCTCGATAAGACCGCTAACCTGCACGTGCCGATCGGGAAGGTGAGCTTCTCGGAGAACCAACTCCGCGAGAACCTGGCCGCCCTGATCGAAGCCGTGATGGCGAACCGGCCGCAAGGGACCAAAGGTCAGCTCATTCGGAAACTGACGGTGACCAGCACCATGGGCCCCGGCGTGAAAGTTGACATTCCGGCCGCCACCAATTTGCATGCGGGCTAAAAACGCGTATACTGTACCTCTGTTCGTGTGGGGGTGACCGGTCACTCGGCACCCCCATCGTTTGACCGCTGATGACAGCAGGTGTCCCACGGGGCTTAATTGATTGCCTGCCGAGGCGAAGGTCCGAGACATTCGCGCAAGTAAAGTTTTTGCTTGCCCGTTCGAAGGAGCCTTTGCGTCGGCCCTGTGCCAGCAAAGGCCCTTTTTTGTTCCGTGGAACCCTTGCGGCCGAAGGAGGTGAACCTTGCCGATCACACGTGGCAAGAAGGAAGAGCTGGTCGCCGAGTACACCGACAAGTTCAGCCGGAGCCGGGCCATCTACCTGACCGACTACCGCGGCTTGACGGTTTCCGAGATTACCGATCTGCGGAAGCAGCTGCGCGAGAACGGGAACGAGGTCGAGTACACGGTAGCGAAGAATACGCTGTTGGCGCTCGCCCTCGAGCGGGCTGGATTCCCGGTGCCGGAGGAATTGTTGGTGGGCCCGACGGCGGTGGCGTTCGTCTATGACGAACCGGTCGCACCGGCCAAAGCGCTGGCCAGGTACGCCGACACCAACGAGAAGCTCCAGATTCGTGGTGGGATCCTCGGCGCCACCATTCTGAATACGGCTGCTGTGAAGGACCTGGCAGCCCTGCCCGGTCGCGACGTGCTTCTGGCGATCCTGTTGGGCAACATCCAGGGGCCGGCCTTGAGCCTCGTCAACACGATCATGGCGCCCCTGCGCGAGATCGCCTATATCCTCGCCCAGCGTGGCCAGGAAGCGGGCGGTGCGGACGAGGTGGCAGCTGAGGCGTGAACCGTGCTTGTTCTCTCGTACGGTTGTTTTCACGCATCACGTTCCATGGACGTAACTCCTCAGCCGCTCGGCCTGGATTGCTAAATCCACGCCAATGAGGTGACGCGGAGGGCGTGGTCCGGCCAACTCAGCCAGCGGATCTGGCGATCCGCCGGGAGCGGCGGAAGAGGTACCCGAGCCCTTCACTGCTCGGCCTGGATTGTCAAATCCAGGCCACTGCGGGCCCACCTCAGCCAGCGGATCTGGCGATCCGCCGGGAGCGGCGGAAGAGGTACCCATGGACAATATCTGGATATCCGCAACCATACACTGAGTAGTTGCCAACATGATCATTCGCATCCCGTCACTGGATGCCATCCTGAGGAGGATTTTCTACCATGGCTGATTTGAATGCACTCGTCGAGCAACTGGACAAGCTGAGCCTACTCGAGGCGGCCGAGCTCAGCAAGATGCTCCAGGATAAGTGGGGTGTCAGCGCCGCCGCGCCTATGGCGGTTGCCGGCGTGCCGGGTGCCGGGGCTGCGGCCGCTGCTCCCGTCGAGGAAGAGAAGACCGAGTTTGACGTCATCCTGACCGATGCCGGCGCGAACCGCATCCAGGTCATCAAGGCCGTCCGCGAGCTCACCGGGTTGGGTCTGCGCGAGGCCAAAGCAACCGTCGAGGAGGCCCCGAGCAAGATCCGCGAAGCGGTCTCCAAGGAAGAAGCCCAGGCTGCCCGTGCCAGGCTCGAAGAGGCTGGCGCTAAGGTCGAAGTCAAATAAGCTCGTTTGAGCGTCGGTCGTTGCCTCACAAGCGCTCTGTGGTTGCAACCATAGAGCGCTTCTTGTTTGGACAGACCGTGTACCGGACAGCGCCACGAACACAGTTGAGCGCGATTGCGGTCAGGCAGGGGGGATGCTACAATCATTGGCAACTATAGGAGCGTTCCATGGATTCGCTTGATTTCGAGGCGCTGGTGGCCGAGGCGCTCGAGAGCCTGCCTGAGGAGATTGCTCGCTATCTCAACAATGTGGACGTGGTCATCGAGTGGGCGCCGTCGCCTCAGCAGTTGCACCGGCTGGGCCTGCAGCCGCCGCAGACCCTCCTCGGCCTGTACGAGGGAATCCCGCTCACGGAGCGCACCAGCAGCTACGGCCTGGTGCTTCCCGATCGCATTGCGATCTTTCAGCGGCCGATCGAACAGCTCTGCCGAACACCGGAGCAGATCCGCGCTCAAGTCCGGCGGACCGTGATCCACGAGCTTGCCCACCACTTCGGCATCAGCGACGACCGGCTGCACGAGCTAGATGCTTACTAGAGCGCCGGTCAAGGAGTC
>DOUV01000637.1:5157-6150 GCA_003520455.1 Chloroflexota bacterium
GACGACTTGACCGATGTTCTAGGAGCACTGAAGACTGCGCGCCCAGTGATGATCGGTGAAGAAGGATGTCGCCGGTGAGAGCGTAACTCTCATCGCTCAGCATCCGGCATTGGAAAGAGCCGCCACATGAAAGTTCGCGATATCATGACCAAAGCCGTCATCACCGTTCCTCCGACGATGACCGTTGGAGAGGTAGCGGCGCTGCTGCGCGGGCATGACCTGAGTGGGGTCCCCGTCGTCGATGAGTCGGGGAAATTGATCGGGATCGTGACTGAGGTAGACCTCATCGCGCGTCATGCCCAAATCCACATGCCACGCTATCTCCAAATCATGGAGTACCAGATCTATCTGGACGACCCTCAGCGCGTCAAAGACGAGCTGGAGCGCATTTTGGGCACCACGGTGGCCGACATTATGTCCGAGAAGGTCTACACGATCGATCCGGATGCCGGACTCCAAGAGCTCGCCACCGTCATGGTGGATCACCATGCCAATCCAGTGCCGGTCGTGGAAGACGGACGGCTGGTCGGCATCGTGAGCTACCACGACGTCCTCCAGATCTTAGAACGCCCAGACCTCGATGAGGTCACCGCCTGAGCCGATGGCTCACAGTACCACTGAACAGGCGTCACTGATTGTGCGACACCGATCTTGAAGAACAAAGACGGTGGTGCTTGCCACCGGCCCCCTTGCCACCAACGAGCGAAGGCTCTGAACCGTTGCTCCCAGAGACAGGCAGAAGATTAAACGGCTCTTAACGATAGTCGCTTGTCATGTACGAGCGCCCCCAGTATAATTGGTACCACTCCGCGCATGGCGGCGTCGAAGTGAACAAGGGAGCCCCTGAATGGCTGAGAACGGGCGCCAACGAGCCCTCGATGCAACCCTGAATCAGCTCAAGAAACGATTCGGTGATGGCGCCATCATGAAGCTGGGAGAGGCCACCAACCTGGCGGTGGAGGCCATTCCTACGGGCTCGATCGCCCTGGACCT
>DOUV01000481.1 GCA_003520455.1 Chloroflexota bacterium
AACGGGTGCCAGGCCGCCTTCGCCGGCAACAGGTGCGGCGCGGTAACCGGCCGCATGGACCGCGGCGACGAGTTCGTCGGTCGTCAGACCCTCGTCGGCGGTGACGAAGGCACGACCTGATTGCCAGCCGGGCACGCGCGCCCGCCGCACACCGGGTACTTCTTCCAGGGCGGACTGTACGTGCTGGGCGCAACTGCTGCAGGTCATGCCCGTGATCATCAATTCCACTTCTCCCATCAGAATCGCTCCTTCTCTTGTCGGGATGGCAACGTCCAATATGGTACGCCTTCCAGTAGCTGGAAGGTCAAAAGACGTGATCGCTGATCGCTGGACCAACCGGGGGAGTATTGACATTCCAGCAACTGGAAGGACTACACTGATTACCCGTATGGGGTCGGGGGCGCCAGAACACCGGTCAAGGAGTCGCTGGGGGTGCGTGATCGGAGACTGCCGAAGTCTTCCGAGACTTCGGTAGTCTGACGCCTTGACCGGCGCACCAGGCAGGGTGATCTCGTGTGGGCTCTTCCCCGCCTGGCGCGTCTGCCGGCGGTGCAACACACCCAGGGGGCCGGTGGCAGAAGGGAATGCACCTTACTTTCAACCGTCCCGCCATTGATACACTCTGGTGCATTGCCTGGCCGCCGGCGTCTCTGCCTCAGGAGGCCCATCATGGCAGCACGTCGAGTACTCGCCCTGGTGACCGCAGGGCTCGCGTTGGTTCTGCTGCTGAGCGGATGTGCGGCAGTCTCGGCAAGCGAGCAGCCGGCTGTCGCCGATCCTGGCACGCCAGCGCAAGAGCAACCGGCGACAGACGCAGCGGCACAGCACCCCCCTCTCGCCCCCCCCCAACTTGGGGGGGGCAGGGGGGGGTGAGGCAACAGATGTTGCCATGGCCGGAGAGAGCCCGGACCAAAGCCGGGATCCGGTGGCTGATGTCGCCCACGTCCGGTATCGCCTGACGACCATCAATGCGCCTTGCTGCCCGACGCCGACGGTGGATGAGGCCATCGAGACGGTGGACCCTGAATGAAGTGGTAGCAAGGGAAAGGCGGAACTATGACGAAGATCGGAGTGGATCCTCGCCCGGCGCTGGCCTCCGAGAAAGGGGGCCTTGCTTCCAGGCGGGGATCGGTCGTGACCCTCGGTGGCATCTTGCTCCTCCTGGTCATTGCAGCCCTGGGGCTCTGGTCGCTGCGAGGCCAACCAGGTGCGAGCCAGGCCGCGGCGGCCCAGGGGCGTGCCATCGAGCCGGTGCACTCGTCGGACGGACCGCCTGCCAGCGACTTCAGCCTGCGCACCCTGGCCGGCGGGACCTTCACGCTGTCGGAGCACAAGGGCGATGTCGTCGTGCTCTACTTCATGGCCTCCTGGTGCGGCACCTGCATACCCGAGGCGCGCAACCTGGCCCGGCTCTACGAGCAGTACAAAGATCAAGGCCTGACCGTTGTGGCGATCAACCTCGAGCCGGAAGAAAACGTGGAGGGATTGAACCAGTTCCGGGCCCTGGCGAACAATGGTGCCTACACCTGGGCTTTCGACACCGGCTTCGCCGTGGCCCAGGCCTACAATGTCCGCACTCTGGACACGACCATCATCGTGGATCGTAGCGGCCGGATTGCCTACCAGGATGCCGTACCGACGCCCATGAGCATCCTGGAAGCGGAGCTACAAAAGTGGCTATGAGACGCAGCGACCGGTGGGGGGTAAGCCGGCGATGATTGGGGGTGTCACGGCGGCTTTCGCCTTCGGGGCGGGGGTGCTGGCGGCGTTTAACCCGTGCGCGTTTGCCATGCTGCCCTCCTTCCTGGCCTACTTCCTGGGCGTCGAGGACGAAGGATTTGCAAAGCTCTCGCCGGTGCGGCGAGGACTGGTGGGGGTAGGGGTGGGCCTGTTGATCAGCCTGGGGTTTCTCCTGATCTTCAGCCTGGCGGGGGCGATCTTTGCCGCGTTGGGCAGCGGCTTCGTGCGAGTGATCCCCTGGCTGGCGTTGGTGGTGGGCGCGCTGCTGGCCGTCTTTGGCCTGATGTTGCTGCTCGGGCGCGAGCCGCACGTCTCCTTCACCAACCCGGTGGTGGAAATCCGGGGGCGTGGGCCGCGGGCCCTGTTCCTCTACGGCGTGGCCTACGGAGTGGCGTCGCTCAGTTGCACGTTGCCGATCTTCCTGGGGGTGGTGGGCAGCGCGCTGGCGGCCGGGAGCCTGCTGGGCGGTCTGCTCCCATTCTTCGGGTACAGCGCGGGCATGGCCCTGGTGCTCGTGACCCTGACGGTCAGTGTGGCCCTGGTCAAGGGCGCCCTGATCCGGCGCCTGCGGGTGGTCCTGCCCCACATCAACAAGCTGGCGGGGATCCTGCTGCTTGGCGCGGGCACCTACATCATCTACTTCCAGGTCAACTTCAGCATTTTCCTGCGGTGAGCGATTCGGCGAGGTGAAATGATGCAAGTCTGGCACCGCCTGCGGGGCTACCTGGCAGTGGGGGTCGCATTAGTGGCCTGCCCTTGCCATTTGCCACTGACCGTCCCCTTGCTGTTGGCCCTGATGGGGGGCACGGCCCTGGGCGTCTGGCTGGCGGCTCACCAGGGGATGATCTTCGTCGCATCAGCCGTGCTCTTTCTGGCGGGCCTGGGGCTCGGGCTGCTCTGGCTCGAATCGCCGCACCGGCCGCCTGCCTGCCGGGTGCCGACAGAGAGTGACCGAAGGTTCGAACCGGCCCCGGATGTGGGGCCGAACGTTGCGGATCCTGGCGCCGTTTCGGGGAAGGCGTTGGCGAATGAGCACGCGCGTTCCCGCGTGCTCCTCCGCGAACAAGCCCCCTCAGAACGCACTCAGAGAGCCGAAAGAGAGGAGTCCTATGTCTGATTGCTGCGCGCCACGCAATGGCGCCACCACGGCCAGCACCCCCCAAGTTGGGGGGGGGGAGGGGGGGGGTGCCGGCCGCCATCGTCGAGTTGTCCCACTGCCCTGCGTGCGGCGAGAGAGGCAAACCGGTGGAGATGCAGACGGTCAAGGCCATGCTGGCTGTGAGCCTGGAAGCCCTGCGCCCCACCGACTACCGCTTCTGCCGCACGCCCACCTGCCCGGTGGTCTACTTTGCCACCGACGGCGAGCACACACTCGTGGAAGCGGAGTTGCGGGAGCGTGTCCACCAGAAGGCGCCTGAGGACGACGACGTCTTCGTCTGCTACTGCTTCCGCCACACGCCGGGCAGCATCCGGGCCGAGCTGATCGAGACCGGCACCAGCACGGCCGTGGACCGCGTCAACGCCGGTATCCAGGCCGGGCAATGTGCCTGCGAGATCCGCAACCCGCAGGGGAGTTGCTGCCTGGGCAACGTGCGGGCAGTGGTCAGGCGGGTCACCCACGAGGAACGTGTGTTGCAGAGCGTATCAGTGTAAGGTGGTAACTCCTCAGCTGCTCCCGGCGGAT
>DOUV01000618.1 GCA_003520455.1 Chloroflexota bacterium
GTCGGATGAATGTGGAAAGGGGCAACAGCGCGCTGAAGCGCGTACTACGAGCCGCTCGCCCTCCCGGAAGGCGATTTCGCCACCAGGATCAGCCCTGGCCAAGGGGAAAAGAGCATTGACAATGTTGTATACAATTCGTATACTGGCTGAATCCAAGATTCAGGCTATCGTGCTACGGGCTGCATCTCAATGGCAACAACAGTTGACCGTGACAGAAACGTTCCTCTCCGACAACAGATTCACGAAGTACTCAAGTATGAGATCTTGACTGGTAGCCTGAAGGCTGGCCAGGTTATTGGCGAGGAGGCGTTGGCAGACCGTTATGGTTCCAGCCGCACACCCGTGCGCGAAGTGTTGCGATCCCTCGAGCAAGAGGGACTTGTGCAGTACTACCCGCATCGCGGGTACCACGTTGCTGAATTCAAGCTGGATGACGTTCTCGATGTCTTTCAAGTCCGCATGATGCTCGAACCTGAAGCGGCCTCTCTCGCCGCGACCTGGGCGACGCCAGAAGATATGGAGCGTCTGGAGGAGCTGGCTCGCGAAAATGTATCCTCCACCGAAGCCGGAGAGGCAAGTTTGCGATTCCACAGGTCCATTGCCGAGCTTACCGGGAATCGACTCCTGGCCGGCCTGGTTGAGCAGTTGAACGAGCGCATATGGCTTTTTGGCAGGGCCTATCTGGCGCCTGTGAACCCGCAAGAGGACGACTTGGGCCATTTCAAGATTATCGAGGCATTGCGCCAGGGAGATCCCGAAGGCGCGCGCGACGCAATGCGAGAGCATCTCGAACATATTCGGCAACGCCTTTCCCGCCGGCTCGTGTGAGCCATAGATGAGGTTTTGTGAGAGCGAGAAACTCCCTCATCCTGATCGAGACATCCTGATCAATGTGAAGTGGATAGAGACTTGTTATTCCCTCAAGCACGACCGCGACCCCACCCGGAATTCCACCTCGTGACGCCTGCCGCCCAGTACGGATGGGAATCATCAACCACTCCTCTCAAGGAACAGGAGGTTCGTTGTGGCACGAGACAGGCTGAGTAGTGACGCACTTGAACTGACGCAAAGATTAGCCGCCTTTTACGAACGCCACGGCATGAGCCGGCGTGACTTTGTGAGAATTCTCAGTACCGGCGTCGCTGCGGCTGCGGCCGCACCCTTTATTCAGGCGTGCGCCCCACAAGCAACCCCCAGACCTGAGGAGGAAGCTCCCAAGGAGCCGGCCGCACGTCCCACCTCTGCCCCGGTTGTACAATCGACCCCGGTGCCGGCTGCCCCGGCCGAAGCCGCGCTTCTCGTCTATGCGTCTCTCTCAGACATTAGCAATATCGACCCGCATATCGGCACCGGTCTCTCTAACAATGAGACGCTGCGCTCACTCTACGATTCGTTGCTCGACTTTCGTGGAAATCCGCCCGAACTGGTGCCGAATCTAGTGCGCGAGTGGTCAGCGACCCCGGACGGACAAGAATGGACACTGAACCTGGCACCGAACGCCAAATTCCACGATGGCTCCGCGGTTACGGCCCAAGATGTGGTTTACTCTTTCCAGCGCCTCCTCCGTAAGAAGAAGGGGTCAGCCTGGATGTTTCAGACAATCATGGACGAGGAGAGTATTGAGGCAGTAGACGATCACACTGTAAAGATTCGTCTTACACAGCCCTACGCTCCATTCGAGGCAACGTTGCCCTGGCTGTTTGTGGTGAATCAGAAGCTGGTCGCGGCGAACGAGCAGGCTGGAGACGAAGGGGAAGCCTGGCTCACCCAAAACGAAGCCGGTTCCGGCCCCTTTACCATCAAGCGATGGGAACCAGGCAATCTGTACGAATTCGAGGCGGTGCCGGACTATTGGGGTGGCTGGCCGAGCGAAGGGAGGCTGAGTGGATACATTTGGCGGATCACTCGTGAGTCCTCCTCGATGCGTCTCGCCCTGTTGAGCGGTGAAGCGCATATTGCCCAACCGCTCTCCAACGATGATGTTCAGGCGCTGCGTAATGAACCTGACGTCATCATCAATGATGATCTGAGTTCTCTGACCTATATCATTAAGATCAACAATCAGCGCGACCCAACTGCAGATGTCCACGTGCGTCGGGCAATTGCCTATGCCATGGACTATGAGGGCTTCGTCAAGTCCCAGGCGAACCGCCACATCCTGGCCAAAGGTTATCTCCTGCCAAATTTCGAGCCGTGGTATAACCCCGATGCCTGGATCTATAACACCGATCTCGACAAAGCCAAACAGGAGCTTTCCGAGAGCGAGCATCCCGAGGGCGGGTTCGAACTCGAATTCGCCTACGTGACCGGCCTTAACTTCGAGGAACAGACCGGCCTGATCCTGCTTGATCAACTGTCCGGGCTGAACATCAAGGTCAAACTCACCCCCATGACGTTCCCGGATATGGTCGGACGCATGACGGACGCCAGCACCGCGCCGCATCTGATGGCGATTGCAACCGACGCCGCATATCCGGACCCTGATGCCGTCTTGTGGGCGGCCTACCATTCCAGTCAGGCCGGGAAAACGTACGCCGCGGCCTCCCACTACCAGAACCCGGAAGTGGATCGCCTGCTCGAAGAAGGGCGCGCCACAACCGATCCTGCGCGCCGAAAGGAAATCTATGACCAGGTACAAGAGAAGCTCGCACAAGACTGCCCGGAGATTCCGCTTACGAATATCGTCTGGAATGCGGTCAGGCGCAAGAACGTGGGTGGATGGATCTATACACCGATCACCGGTGGCGTATATTTGAAGAGGCTATACCTCACCAAAGCGTGATCATCGATCGTCTTCCACTGGGCGGTGGTGGCGTTGCCAAGGTCTCGCGCCATAGCCGCCCAGGATCATCTTCTGATGGAATGGGCGTGCGCCCACTTCCCATCACTCCTGTGGATGTGCTGAGACAATGGGCCTGGGTAAGTTTGTTCTCCAGCGTGTACTCCTCTTGATCCCGGTGTTGTTTGGTATCAGCGTTTTGACCTTCACCATCTCCCATCTGGTCCCGGGAGACCCGGCCCGGCTGGCTGCCGGGCCGCAAGCCACCCAGGAGATGGTTGAACAGATCAGACGGGAATTCCGTCTCGATCGGCCATTGATCGTGCAATATGTTGGCTACACCGCCGGGTTGCTGCGGGGCGATTGGGGTAAATCCATCCTGAGCCGCCGTCCGGTGATCGAGGATCTGGCGAACTATTGGCCCGCGACGCTGGAGCTTGCGCTCGCTGCGATGGTGATCGCGGCAGCCATCGGCATCCCCCTCGGCGTGCTTTCGGGTGTCTGGCATGGCTCGTGGGTTGACCATATCTCCAGGCTACTCTCGCTGTTTGGGGTGAGCATCCCCGCATTCTGGCTCGCCATCCTGATTCGCTACGCGATTGTTCTCGAATTCGGCTGGTTTCCGATCAGCGGTCGGCTCTCGATATCGGTTCCGCCGCCGGATTCTATTACCAGGATGTACCTGGTCGATAGTGTCCTGACCGGGAACCATGCCGCCTTCTTTGATGCCCTGCTTCACATTGCGTGGCCGGCCCTGAGCCTGTCGCTTGCCCCCCTTGCGGTTATCACGCGAATGACCCGCTCCAGTATGCTGGAAGTGCTCGGGCAGGACTACATTCGGACGGCGCGAAGCAAGGGCCTGGCGGAGCATACCGTTCTCTTTCGGCACGCGCTGAGGAATGCCCTCATCCCCACCGTTGCCATGATGGGCCTTTCATTTGGATGGCTAATGGGTGGCTCTGTCCTGATCGAGACCGTGTTTGACTGGCCCGGCATCGGATTGTACGCCGTCAATGCGGCTTTAACGCTGGATTTTATGCCCCTGATGGGTATCGCCTTGCTGTACGGCATCATTTTCACTCTGCTTAATCTCGCGACCGACATCGCCTACGGCTTCTTAGATCCCCGGATTCGCTACGGAGAGGGCAAAGGGTGAGCACATTAGAAGTTGGACGTGGCCTGCACACGCCACTCCGGGTAGCACGGGGCGACGGGCTCGGGCGGACCGTACGGCGATTTCGCCAGAATCCGCTGTCGATGGTCGGACTCCTCTTGATCGCGTTCATGCTCCTTGTTGCGCTGTTGGCCCCGTTGCTCGTCCGTTATCCGCGCGATATTACCGGAGCCGTCCATATCGCCGACAGATTGCAGCCGCCGTCTCGAGCGCATTACTTTGGCACGGACGACGTCGGGCGTGACGTCTTCTCGCGCACCGTGGCCGGTGCCAGGATCTCGCTCGGCGTTGGGGTTGTTGTGATCCTCGTGGCTGCCGGTATTGGTGTCACGCTCGGTTCCATTGGCGGGTATTGGGGTGGGCGCGTAGAGACCACGATCATGCGCGTTACGGATGTGTTCCTGGCGATTCCGGCGCTCGTTCTGGCGATGGCAATTGCGGCGGCGCTCGGTCCGAGCCTCTTGAACGTCATGCTTGCCATCGCGTTGGTGGCGTGGCCTGGCTACTGCCGGCTGAGTCAAGCCGCGGTGCTGACAGGGAAACAGGCATCATACGTTGATGCGGCGCGGGCAATCGGGGCGGCGGACGCGAGGATCATGTTTCACCACATTTTGCCGAATACGGTGTCGCCGATCGTCGTGAAGGCTTCGATGGATTTTGGCTTTGCTGTGCTGACGACAGCAAGCCTCGGCTTCATCGGTCTCGGTGCGCAGCCCCCGACCCCCGACTGGGGCCAGATGCTGGCCACCGGTCGACAATATTTGCCGGAAGCGTGGTGGTACTCGACCTTCCCAGGGCTGGCAATATTTCTGACTGTCCTAGGGTTTAGCCTGCTCGGTGATGGGCTCCGAGACATGCTCGATCCTCGGCTGCGGTTTCGTTAGGGTCTCGATCTTTTTACCCAACTTTTGTGCGGAGGTACTCCTCTCATGGCTCTCCGGGAACTTCAGGCTGAAGATCTGTGGAACATCATCGTCGGCAGCACGGTGCTGGCCACAGGCGGCGGCGGCATTGCGCCCAGCCGAGAACTCTTCGAGCATTTCACCCGCTCGACTTTCGAGTCGGGCTTGAAACCGGCGATGGTTGACGCCGAGGATCTCGCCGATGACGGGATGGTGTACCGGCGGACCGGTGCCGGCGGTATGGTCCGCCGGGAGGATAAGGAGAAGTGGTTGATCAACCCTGGGTTAGAGGCCCGCTGGCGACCCGACAGCGGATTTGACCAGCGAAAGTGGATCAAGGAGCGCTTGCGGGAGCTCGAGTATCTGTATCCGATTCCGGCGTGGTCTTCACGACCAGACGAGACCTGGAGCGCTGACGTCGCCGAGCGGCGGCTCCAGGAACTTATTGGGAAACCACCGGCTGCCTACATCGCCTCTGAGGTTGGCCCGAATTTGTTGCAGAAATTCCTCAAAGCAGCACAAGAAGGGAAGCCCCTGGTCGACGCGGATACTGCCGGCTATCGGGCCGTACCCGAGAATTCCCTCTGCTCGCTTGCGGTGCACGAAGCCCCGATCGCACCTGTCGTCCTGGCAACGCCATGGGGCGATTTGATCGTGTACGAGAAAGTCCTCAACTGGCAGCGGTTGGAGGATCTGAATCGTCAGATTGCTGTCTCGTGTGGTGGCGAAGTGCACGGCTGGATGGCGCACGAAGGGCGAGTGATCAAATCGGCGGCGGTCGCCGGCTCTCTAAGTAAGGCCCATGCTATCGGTGAGGCGCTCAAGCAGGCGTCACAATCGCAGCGTGACCTCGTGCAGGCGGTTGCCGAAGCAGCTGGCGGGCACATTCTCTTCCGTGGCACAGTGCGCGCACAGGTAAACGAAGATAAAGGCGGATTTATCTGGGGTGATATCTATCTCGAGGGGATCGACCGGTTCCAGGGTCAATTTTTCAGGATATGGTACAAAAATGAGAACCACATGTCGTGGCTCGATAACCGCCCGTTTGTGATGTCGCCGGATTTGATCACAGTCGTCGATGGCAAGAGTGGCGTCGGCCTCTCGAATTTTGCGGTAAAAGAGTGGCAATGGGGACGTGAAGTAGCTGTCCTGGGCATTCCATGCGCGCCCGTGTGGCGGAGTGAGATGGGATTACGCATCTTCCACCCATGGCGGTGGGGATTTGCTCTTGAGTACGTTCCGATCGAGCAGCGCCTCGCCGAGTTTGGCCTCGCCTGAGCAGCAGGAATCGAAACGCAAATCGCGAGAAGGCGATACGAGGAGGCTCTGATGCCGTGGGTTGAGAAGCAAGAGATTCTTGCAGGTGTCCTCAATATGTGTGAGAGTAACCTGGGCATTCAGCCGGGCGAATCAATCCTCGTCCTGACTGATCCGCCGACGCTTGCCGAATGGGCCGAGCTCGAGCCTGACGACCTTATCGCTGTCCTTGAGCGGAGCCATCTGGCAAAAATCGTGGCCGGGATCATCGCCGAGAAATATAGCGATAACGTGGTCGAATTCTATCCCTTTCCGGCGACACCGCGAGGCGGCGCGGAACCGGCACCAGAAGTTGCCGCAAAGATGAAGGACTTTCCCGTCATAGTGATGATTACCTCCAAGTCTCTCAGCCATACAGTTGCCAGACACGAAGCAAGCCGCCTTGGCGCTCGAATTGCCAGTACCAGCTTTACAGCTCGGATGTTTTTGCCGGACGGACCAATGAGTGCGGATTACGACCGGATTGCCGCTGATAGTCGCCTGGTTGCGGATCTCTTGAGCCGGACCGGGCATGTTCGGGTAACATCCTCAGCGGGAACTGATATTGCTTTCAGAACCGGTAACCGTTCGGCGCACGCCGATGATGGCCTGCTTCGCCGGTCCGGTGCTTTTGGAAATTTACCGGCCGGAGAAGCCTTTATTGCGCCGGTGGAAGGCAGCGCTGAAGGCACGATCGTCGTATCACCCGGCTGGTTCAGGGGGCTGACAAAGTATATGACTCTTCAGTTCTCCAGGGGACTCGTAGTATCGGTAGAAGGCGGCGGTGCGGTTGGAGGGCAGATCCGGAACGTCCTCGGGCTTGATGACGATGCGAGGCATCTCGAGCCCTTTCGCTCGCGCCGCAACCTGGCCGAATTGGGAGTCGGGACTAATCCTCAGGCCAGCTCACTCGAGACCGGGCTGGAAGCCGAAAAGATCCGCGGAACAGTTCACCTGGCTGTCGGAGATAACGCTCATTTTGGTGGGGCGACTTCGGCCGACTATCATCGTGACTTTGTCATCCCGGAAGCGACGTTCTGGCTGGACGGTACCCTCGTGATGGAGCAGGGCCATTTTGTCGGTCCGTTGAGCAGCCTGGCGTAGGACCGGCATCAAATCAACCGTTCGATGACTGAGACGATCAGAATGCAAGCCGACCTTCGTGCCTTCTTGGAGGTTCTCGCCGAGAACGGCAAATTACTCCGCGTGCCGAAGCCGGTGAACCCTCACAGCGAATTGGCCGAGTTGATTCTCCAGGCAGAAAAGCGCGGAAAGGCTGTCCTGTTCGAATCCGTGACCGGCTCGGACAGGCCCTGTGTCGCCAACATCGTCGGCGATCGAGTGATGCTCGGACTGGCGTTCGGTGTTCGGCCGGCAGAGGTCGTCCCGTACTTCCTGGCTCGGAGTAAACAACGTATTCCACCGATCATCACCGATACAGGACCTGTTCAAGAGATAGTCCTCGCGAGTGATGATATCGATCTTCGCCAACTTCCACTCGTTGTTCACTCTGAAAAAGATGCCGGCCCGTACATCACTGCAGGACTCGTTATTGCAAAAGATCCTCAGACGGAAGTTCGTAACGTCTCGTTCAATCGCATGATGCTCCGCACTCCGAATGAGGTCGGCATTCGCATGATGCCGCCCCAGCATCTGGGACAGATTTATGAACGCGCCACGGCTCGTGGCGAGCCACTCGAAGTGGCGGTTGTGTTGGGCAATCACCCGGCGGAACTGGTCGCCGGCGCGACGAGTATTCCCCAAGGAGAGGATGAGTTTGCGCTGGCTGGGGCGCTCCGGGGTGAGCCACTGGAGTTGGTAAAATGCCAGACTGTAGATCTGGAAGTGCCGGCACGCGCCGAAATCGTCCTGGAAGGCGAGGTGCTCCCCGGCACCGCGGAACCAGAGGGACCCTTCGGGGACTTCATGCAGTTCTACGTTCCTGTCATGAATAACCGTGTGCTGCGCATCAAAGCGATCACCCGCCGGCGCGATGCGATCTATCAAACCATGCACGCCGGCGTGGCCGAAGATACCACCTTACTTGCCATTTCACGAGAAGCCCAACTCCTTGAAGTAATCACCGCCGCCGGCACCGAGGTACGAGAGATCAGTTTGCTTCCATCTATTCTCGCCGGCGCCATCAGTATCCGTAAACGGTTTGAGGGCGAACCCAAGTTGGTGTTGGCGGCGGCATTTGGTCGCTACCGGTGGCTAAAGTTCTGTGTCGTCGTAGACGAGGATGTAGATGTATCAAACATCGACGATGTTTGGTGGGCCCTGGCGACTCGCAGCCGGCTTGACCGGGGCTTGCTGCACATCACAGATACGGCCGGATTCCCGCGCGATCCCTATGGGCTCCACACCGCAAAAGTGGGAATTGATGCGACGGTCCCTCTCGGTTCCTGGCACGACCATAAACGCAAACGACCGCCCGGCCACGGTCAGATCCGATTAGAAGAATTCACCTGATGCTCTCTTCTGCAGCCGAGGCCCCTTCCCTTGTTGTTGTCCGTCCTTGCCCCCCAGGTCGCGAGATGCGTCACCGGCGCACGTATCGGCACCCCTTTGCCGGGACGGAAGGAAGAGCGAGCAAGAAGCGCCGCTCTCTAACGACCGTGCCTTTCCCCAGATGAGCACCGGCCACCGGATGCAGTGCCTCACCCTCCGGTGCTGAAATCCCGGCCAAATTTCGACCGACTTCGCGTTCGACTGTAGTCACCGTGCATGCATCAAATGCGGGCATCCGCACCTCTTGCTATTGAGTGTACCGCTACTCGGTCCCTGCGCCCGATCACGCCGACCGCTCCTCCTCCTGGCGACAGCCGCTACAACGTTGACGCTGAGAAGTAATCGCCCACAAACAAAGCGCCTCACGTCGCCTCAGATCTCGAGGCGCCTTGCCTCTCGACCAAAGCCTCGGCATGATGGCGCCAGACACACGGACGCCGCTCGTGCCTGCCAGGCTCCCGAGCGGCGTCCATGCTCTGCCCGCACTGCATGCGCCTTGTTGCGCGCATCGTACCGCCGCGCCGGCACAGGGTCAACCCACCCTGCCGCCGGCCCTCATGTCGCAAACCATCGCCCTCAGCAGGAGGCCTCGCGTTGCCTGCATTCCGCAAGGTCTCCAGCCCCCAGCCCGCAGCGCCCCTCACCCCCGCCCAGCCTCCGCTTCTCCTGGCCCCACCCGCCGACGATCACCTGAATGAACCGCCACACTGACGGGTACGCTGACTCCCGTAGAAGGAAGGTCACAAGCGAGATAGCCACAGTATTTCGCCCTCTCGCTCCTCAACGACCTGGGGCGTTGCTACGCCCACAACATCCCACGCCGAGCCTTGCCGGTGTACGGCGAACCGCGGATGCTGGCGAAGGGAATCCACCGTCAGGGTGAAGCGGAAGGGGAAGAGTTCGGGCAGACGCAGGAGATCGCTGAAAACCAACTCCTCGGCGGGGTGAGCTTCCAGTGCACAGGCCAACAGCCAGGCCTCCAACTCAGCGTTTGTCGTCGAGAATGCCTTGCGCTGAGGCGCATACGCGTAACGTTGGCTGGTCTCTTCCAGAACCCCCCAATCCCGCAGCGAGAAGATGATCCGCTCGACGGCTTTCTCGAGGGAGCCGAGTTCTCCTCGCTCGGCCACGAGCCGGCGCTTGACCATCGCCGGTGTGATCGCATCCTCAGAGCGGCTGAGTTGGCCGATGGCTGCGGCGCCCTCCCGAAAGAAGGAGTAGTACAACAGCGCGAGCCCGTAATGCAGCCAGAGGCGATCGCTCATCTCCTGGCCGGTCTCGAAATACCTGACGGCCGCATTCCGCAGGTCGGGGGCGATGCTCCCCGTCTTCACCCAGATGTTGATGAGGATATCAATGGCTTTGCGCCGATTGTCGGCATTGTGAATGTCCTGGCCGACCACCGGCTCCAGGCGCGCCCGGACTTGAGCCGGATCATCGGTCTCCGAACAGAGAGCGGCCGTGGCATCAAGCCAGGAGAGGTAGATATTGCGGTTGAACCCAATTCCTTTATCCATGCTGATTCCGGTCAGGATCGAGTGATTGTCACGAGAGGGACCACGACCTCATCCAATGTGAGCCCTCCGTGCGTGACAACGGTATCGTTGAATGGGGCGAAGGCCTTGCGTCCCTGGGGCATCAGGACCCACACGTCGTCGGGCAACAGACCATCCTGGCTCCAGAGCACCGTTGGTTGGAAAGTGGCGCGGACGGCAAGCGCGGCCCGCTCATCCCGGTAGAGACGCGCCCGTTTGCCACGCGTCTGCACGGTCAGACCTTCCGACGGTTGCCCTATGCCTTGCGCCTCGACATGCCCGTGGTCACTGGCAAGGTAGATCGTGAACTCGCGCGCGAGCAATGTCTCGATCGCTTCCTCAACCTTTGCCGACTGACTATCGAGCCAGACACGTAGCGAGGCGTGCAGGCCCGCTGTCCCGAGACCGGCGCCGTGGAGGAGCGCGTCAAATGTGGGGTCAACCAGGCAGAGCGCCTGCGTGCGCGCGCTATCGAGCGCGGGCGGCGGATCATCCCGATCCAATCGTGTATTGACGTAAGGACACGCATCGGCCACGAGACCCTCCCGGGCCCAGAAGGTGGCCCACTCCCGCGCCTCGCTCCGGTTGCTGTCCAGGGTCGCGCCAAAGTCGGCCGGGCGCAGGCCGCTGACCAGCGCCTGGCGCGAGATCGCGGTGATTGTGGGCACCTGGGCCAAAACCAGGTGCTCCTGGAACTGCCAATCCGCGTGGCGCGCTCGCCATGCCGTGCCGATCAGTATCCAGTCGGACAGGGCCAGGCCATCGAGGATAAGCAGAGCCACACGCCCGGCGCGCCCCTGGCGACGCTCGTAGGCGATGAAATGCGGCAGATGGTGAACGTGATGGGGCACCGGGAGCCGCTGGCTTCCGATGGGAGCATACCGCTGGCGCATCCAGGCGTCAAAAGCGGTGTCAAGCTGGTGCTCGATCCCGCTCCAACCATCAGGCGGCGCCAGTGCGGGCGACGCGTCGGGGGCACGCAGCGTGAGAAACTCGGCCCAGACTCGGGCGACCGTCTGCCATTGCGGCCAGCGCGCCTCGGCCAGCCCTTCTTGAAGCGCTTCTCCCAGAATCGCCAATAGCTCGCCGGCCCGCCGCGGCCGCCAATCCTCATCCGGCGCCACGATGGCCGGCTGTGCCCAGCGGGGCAGGCG
>DOUV01000926.1 GCA_003520455.1 Chloroflexota bacterium
ACGCGTCCACGGCGACTCCTTGAACGACCCCCATTTGCCGCCTGACAACTCACTGCAGCGGCCCCTGATGATCTGTTCATATTTCTATAAAAGTGAGATACGCCATCCGGACCCTGAGGGCCTGGGGGTGAAGTCGACTGGCGTTTTCCAAACAGAATGGCCATAATGGTTGCAGGTAGAAGGGCGGGCCGCTGAGCTCGCAGCCATTCGGCAGCCAATCGGCTTTCTACTGAAGGAGGTGTTATCGATATGAGTCCAATTCGCATGTCACGGTTAGAATCAGCGATCCGCGTCGTCCTTGAGTTCAATGAGGCTTTCAACCGTCATGACGTCGCAGGTATGATGCAGCTTATGAGCGACGACTGTGTCTTCGAAAACACTCATCCAGCCCCCGACGGCACTGTCTACTCCGGGAAGGAAGCAGTAACTCGGTTTTGGCAGGACTTCTTCCGCGAGTCGCCCCATGCCCACATCGAAATCGAGGAGATTTTTGGCCTTGGGATTCGGTGCATTATGCGCTGGAGATACGACTGGGTGGATCTGGCAGGAAAAAAGGGACATGTCCGAGGAGTCGATATATTCCAGGTGAGGAACGGTTCCATCTGCAAAAAGTTGTCCTACGTCAAAGGATAGGCGCCGTCTGCTTGAGGAGCCCAGTGCGCCACGCCCGATCCCGCAAGAACCGCGGCAGCTCAAGGAGGGAGACCTTGAGCTGAATCAGGGCCAGGACCGTGTGTTTCAAGAGCCACAAGAGCCGGGGCGCCTGCTCGGGACTGTTGCCCTAGAGCATCATGGCCACGTCCTGGAAGACGTCGGCCTGCTGCTCGGGCGTGATCCCCGGACCGGGGGCGAGCGGATTGAAGCTGGCGCTGACACTGGGCAAGGTCGGGTCCAGGATGATCAGCCGGTCCTTCAAGTGCGGGTACTCTGGCAGACAGTGGGCACAGTGGAAGATCAGGTTGCGCATCAGATCTTTGTGGAGGTCAATGACACAGCAGCCCCGACCCGCCAGCCCGTCCAGGAGCGCCAGGAGTTCCAGAAGCTTGGTTTTGCCCGTGCCCGGCAGCCAGATCTGCCAGTTGTGCCGGGCACGGGCCGCGGTATCCAATAGAAGACTCCCTTCCTCGGAAGCGCAGCCGCATGGAGGTGAGGCTTTAGCGAAATGAATTTCTGCGGCTATGGTCAGGCACCCAACACCCAAGGTCTGTAATAAACCCATGCGACCCCCGGCTCCGGTCCTTGCTAAGTTCCGCCATAGAAGGTAGAATTCTTCATAGGGAGAGACTCTCGACATACTCGGTTGTCGCGTCTCGTATGAACGCGCGAAAGAACCATGAAGGGATGCCTCCGGCAACGGATGTCATCAATTCAGCGTTCTCTGGTGCACCAGAGCACTGAGAATTCGGGGGCTCTCCCTACCTCTTCCCATGTAGGGTGGCAACATGGCTGATGACGCAGGCTTCGCGGTTGCTCTCGCAATCCGGGAGCGCCTTTTCAACGATGCGCTCCTCGTGGCCTATACGGGGATCGGCTTGCTGCGCACCCTTCAAGCGGATCTGCCCCAGGGGCCGCCCGATGTCAGCATCGACGCCTTCCTCGCCCCCCCTCGGATCATCTGCAAGTCCGATCACACGTTGAACATCACGCTTCAGGTGTGGGGCTCGCTGAAGGTCATCCTGAACGGCGTCGAGCAGACCGGAAATGTCGTCGCGCGCCTGACGCTCCGCATCCAGCCTTCGTTCTCGGTCTTGGGCAGCAACTTGATGCTCGGGTTCGACGACCCCAACCAGAACGATGTGACCGTGACGGAGTGGGACTTCACCGTGCTCGGCGGCGGTTTCTCGCCGGAGGCAGAGAGCTACCTCCGCAGCAGTGCCTTCCGGGCCCGTCTGCAAGCGGTCAGCCGGAGCACCATCGCCGGTCTGGCGTTGCTGCTGCTGATCGACATCAGCTTCCTGGGCGACGGGATCCTCTCGGCAGTGAAAGGCATGGTCGCCCAGTCGCGGGTGGTGGACGGCGCCCTGCTGCTCGGCCTCGACATCGACATCGACACCGTCAGCGGCAGCATCCAGACGAACGGTGACGTGAACCGGCTCACCGACTTCGCCAGGGCCAACGACATCGCCGCGGCGACGAACGCGGTCGCGGTGCCTGTCCTCCTGCAACAGGTCGAATCGCAAGTGCGCGATCAGGTCGCAGAGAACGGCGCGACGCTCGAAAGACTGAAGATCACCGCCCAGGCCGGGCGATTCCACGTCGAGGGCCGTGCAAGCAACAACACTGGCACAGCCAACTTTTCGTTCAACGTGATCCCGGCGCTCACCGCGTCGAGACCTGGCAAGTCTTTCCACTACCTGCCCAAAAATGTGTTCGTGAAGCCACGCGTATGGCCGGCGCTCGGATTCACGACCGCCGACGTTCACGTTGACGTGGATCCGCACACGTGGCTTGCAGTCGTCTCTGTGATCGCCGGGGTCATTAACCCGATCATCCCAATCGCCGTCTTCGACATGGCCAGCAGTGCCGCGAAGCACCTCAACGCCGACATCCGGAGCGCAAACACAGGCACGCCGGTCCCGAGAGTCCAGCGCCTGAAGCCATCCAGGCCAGGCGGGCCGATCGTGCGGGTCGAGATCGCCGATTACGAGATCACGACGCTCGGCACGTACATCGGGATCACCGTCCGGCCGCAGGCGCCTCCAGGCATGCTGATCGGGCCGACGTCGATCCCGAGCGACTTGCGCGCCGGACCGTTGGAATACTCAGTTCGGCCGCCGCTCGGCGTCCAGCCCGACGATCCGGCGCTGCGCATCCGGTGGACAGTCATCGATGCGTCAGGGACGGTCCTCCTCAACGAGGACGATGTCGCGGCGGGCCGCGAGACGTTCACCTTCAGCCCTGCTGTCGTCGGCCCCGGGCGGTCGCAGTTGGGGATCGGCGTGCGTGTCTATCGGACGCTCGGCGCCCAGATCACCGACTTCTTGAACGACAGCATCACGCTCCAGATCCGAGGACCGCTTGCCCCTGGCACGTACGTTCGCTGGTTCTACGACGTCAAGAACCCCCAGGTGGTGTTCGACGAGCAGGACCAGGAATGGGCCTATGCGGGCGAGTCGGTTGTAAGACGCCATTCGCGTTGGCACCGGACCGATCGCCCGTGTTCCAATGCGTCGAAGCGCTCGCGGTACCGCTACGAAACCGAGGTCCGCGACTCCCTCCCGTTTTCGGTCGCCAAAATCGCCCTCCACCGCACCGAGCTCTGCGACTACTGCTTCTACGGCGGCCCGGGCGGCCTCCGGCCATCGCTTTGATATCGGATTTCGCCACGCACCTCCCCTTCCCCCTGCATGGGGAAAGGGGCCGGGGGATAATGGCTGGGGTAGATAGCGGCGGGGAGATGAGTTACCGAATGTTCTCCATAAAGGTAAATTATCCCCACATGGAAATATAGCTGAGAGCGTGTTTGGGAAATATCCATACAGAGGCCGCCTGTTTCAGAGCGAGGTCCATCGATTCGGGAAGCCGCCTATCTTTACGGAATCGGCCTATTCGCATTGGGACCATTGACGCAGCATCAAATGAATGCAAGCGATAGAAATCATCGCGACACTATTCCACCCATGACGCTCATCATCCTGGCTGAGGCACCGCCAGCGGTTCCGTCCGCATGGGATCTATCGCCTGGTTTGTCCATCCTGTCCTCTCCGTCACGTCATTCTGCAAACATACTCCCAAAACGCTCACCCATTTTCCCCACCGCCCACCACCCAGTCGGCGTGAGCCGACCGGCGCTGTGAGCCCGGGCATTTATTCCTGGGCGCCACTGGCCCTCACCCCCGCCCGCTGCGCCCAGCTCCACCGCCGGCGTGCGCCTTCGACCAAAGCTTTGCCCCCGCACCCATTTTCCCCACCGCCCACCACCCAGTCGGCGTGCGCCTTCGACCAAAGCTTCTCACGATATGCCCGGCAAATCTAGCAGCTTTGCCCCCAACCATTTCCGATCATCCGCTGATGTTCATTGCGGTGAGCGAAGCATCGGGGACCTGGAGAGGAGAGTGACCAGGTTGGAGGAGAGCCAGCCCAGCTATGACGAGGCTTCACCGCGGCTGTCTCAACGATGGTATAGACTGCGATCATCCCATCGCAGCACCACGGGGCAACACCATGGACGACCTGGTCCACCTCATCGCGCCTGACGACGATCCGCCCGCGGCCGTGATTCAGAAAGTCGGGCGGCTCAATGTCCTGACGACGCCGGAAGACGTCCCCTGGCGCCGGGTGCCAAAGGCGGATGGGCCTCGTGCAGCACACCATCTGCGAGTGTGGCCGCTTCGTTCGGCTCTTTGAGCTAGAGCTGTATTGGCAAGTGCGATATCTGGCCCACATCGGCCAATGCCAGGCGTGCGGCACGATCTCCTGGTGGGCAATCACGCTGAGGTGATCGCTGCCGGTGACCAGGCCGGGGCCCGGCGTCGTGCGCGTCTCACGAGTGGTCACCGAATTGCGACCCTCAAGCTCCGTCCCCCGCTCACGCGACCTGACAACGGATCTGTGAGTCCCTCTCCTCTTGTTAACTGTTGACTTTTGGCCTCGATACGCATACACTCTATCACACTTTGGAAGACGAAGAGGCCGTGAGCAATTCCGATCCGATGGAGCCGCGGACCCTCCGAGAGAACGTGGCCGACTTGCTTCGCCGGGCGATCATCGAAGGCTCTCTCCCCCCAGGCGCGGAGCTGACCCAGGCACAGATAGCCGAAAAGCTGGGCATCAGCCGGGGGCCATTACGGGAGGCTCTGGGTCGGCTCGAGCAGGAAGGGCTCATGCGCAGCATTGCGTACAAGGGCGTCTACGTAACGCCGCTTACGAAGAAGTATCTCGGGGAGCTCTCCTCGATGCGCGCCGCCCTCGAAGCGTTTGCCTTGTCGCGAAGCATCCCACGCGCGCGGGCAGAGGATATTGACAGGCTCAACCACATTGTCGACGAGATGCGACAGACGGCGCACGAACGGGAAGCTCGCTGCCTCGTGCAACTCGACCTGGCCTTCCACGAGTATCTTGTCCGGATTGCTGACCACGACCTGCTATATAAGATGTGGAAGCTTCTCGAGATCGGTGTCCAGCGCTGCCTGCATACGCGCCACAAAATCTACGAAACCCTGGACGAGGTTGTCGGTACCCACCCTGCTCTGGTTGCCGCCATCAGAGATCGAGATATGGAGCGCGCATCCCAACTGCTGACGGAGCATATCGCAGAGGCCGGTGAGCAGATGTGCCGGCACTGGGCCGAGGACAACCCGGACGGCCAGGAAGCGACCGGCGTTGTGGAGCCGGGTCAGAGCCCGGCCGAACACAGATGATCGGGCGACAGGAGATCGAGCGTCGGCTCAAATGGGCCCGGTGGGAACGGTAGGCCCGTCGCCTCGATGCGCTCGTCCAGCGTTGCGTCGCTCGGAACATTCCTTCACCCCCATCCAGACGAGCGTATCCGACCAGTCCCTCGGTCGGGTCATGGGCTGCTACCTGCTGACGTCGGTCTGGAACCAGCAGCAACCGGCAGAGCGGCACTGTCGCCGATGGGTCTCTCAGTCGCCGTCGCGCTCGCACCCTCCTTAGCTGCCCCTGGTCGCCGCTCTTATCGCCTGGTGCCAGGCCAGATGTGCCATCCATGTGAATTTGGGCTATCTGCCTGCTCCTGACGCGCGGCGTCGTACCGTTCCCGACCTTCCGTCTCGGCCCCCGCCTCACCCTTGATCGCATCCGGTCGCGCTGGCTCGCTCCCCTGCGGCGTTACTGAGCGCACCGGCTCGCTCCCGGACAGTGCCGGGTGTCGTTGAGGGCGATCTCTGCCAGGGACGAGGCGCGGGAAGCGATCGAGACGGCCGGCAAGGATGCCGGCGATGCGCGCGACACAGCATCGCGGCCATCATCGACGAAAGCGAGACGTCTGAGGTGAAATTTGGAGTTGGCGCGGCTGAGAACGATCCAGGAGCGTCGAATCACAGGGAGAGTCACAGTCTTCGGCCAGGTGCCGGAGGTGGTCATTAACCAACCATCAGGAGGATGTCATGCCAGAGAAGAACGATCGCGAAGAACGGATGTTTACGCTGGTCAAGGAACTGACCGAGCTTCCCGGCCCGATCGGGCGCGAGGAGAAGGTCCTGGCGTATCTCGAAGAGCACTGGGGGAGCCGTGTGGTGCGTATCGAGCGCGATGGGATCGGGAACCTGATTGCACGCGTTGGTGGGCGCGGCCCGAAGTTACTGGTTGACGCCCACGCAGACGAAATCTGCCTGATGGTCCAGTCGATCACTCCCGACGGCTTTCTGCGCCTATCCCAGTGGAACCGGCACCCGCAGAGTGTACCCGGTTGGCTCTATCCGATCGGCCAGCCCGCGCTCGTCATCGGCCGCAATAGCTCGGTACAGGGCTTCTTCGCGGCGCAGACCGGACACATCGCTAATGCGCACCCTGCCGGGTCGGCGGAACGGCCCTGGAACGACATCTTCATCGACATCGGGGCCACCAGTGCGGACGAGGCGCGCTCCTGGGGGATCCAGATTGGGAACCGTGCAATCTGGACGCCGCAGACACGCCGGGTGGGCCACTATATTACCGGCAAGGCCATGGACAACCGTGTCGCAATCGCTATCATGGCACTCCTCCTGGAAGAGATCGACCCTGAGGCATTGAACTTTGAACTGGCCTACTCGGTCACCGTCCAGGAAGAAAACGGGTGTACGGGCGCTCTGTCGCTCTGTCTGAGGGAGGGCTTTCATCAGGCCATTGCCATCGACGTCGGATTGAGCGGCGATCTACCGCTCGAGGGCCTGAATTTCATGCCTGTGCGGCTCGGGGGTGGTCCGACGCTGGTTCACAAGGATTGGGTGCATTACGACCCGCATCTCACCGACCAACTGCTCGACCATGCGGAGCGGGCCGGCATCCCGGTGCAACATGCCATCTTCCATAACTATGGCAGCGACGGCGGCGCATTTATACGGCAGGGGATTCGCACCGCGCTCCTCGCCTTTCCCTGCCGCTATACCCACAGCCCGTTCGAGACAGTCGCACTCTCCGACCTCTTGCTGTCGGTCGACCTGTTGAAGGAATTCCTGACGCGCCGGCTATAGCCGCACCTGCGCCTTTCGTTGGTGCGACGTGCCTGGTGTACGTGCCACACCACAAGTCAAACAAACCCTGTTGGTGTCCTCGCGCGGCTCGGCTGCGCGAAGACACGAACAGGGCACACAGGTCAGAGCCCGATGTGAACAAGGCACACACGCTCACGCAAGGACGGATTTTTCGGTTTTGGGCGCCGCTGGCAGCGGTGTGGCTGATTCTGGCAGCGGAGCAACCCTCGGCCGCCGCCGTTATTGCGCGCCTGCCCGACGCAACCACACATCTCGCAGCGTTTGGGCTCAGCTTCTCACTCGTTCTGATTGTCGAGAGTCCGGTCACCATGCTCCTGACCGCGACGACGGCACTCGCCACGCACCAACAAGCATATCGCCGCCTGCTTCTCTTTGCCCACATCCTCGTGCTGGTGACGACCGTGGCCCACCTCCTTCTCGGGCTCACACCCGCCTACCCCTTCGTCCTCCGCCGGTGGATCGGCGTGCCGGAAAACGTGATTGGGCCGGCACAGACTGTTTTCCTCCTGATGCTCCCCTGGACGGCCATGGTTGCCTACCGCCGCTTTTACGAAGGTATTCTGATTCACTATGGTCATCCGAAGCGGGTAAGCGCCGCGCAGCTCGTACGCCTGGTGACAGCACTTTTCGTGTTAGTCAGCGGGCTTGGGCTCGCCCGTTGGTCCGGGGCCGCCGTCGCCG